>CAZSOM010000081.1:0-6921 GCA_964608295.1 uncultured Candidatus Cloacimonadota bacterium | reverse complement strand
ACAACGGGTATGCAGTAGATGATAGTAGAAATATAGCTCCGGAAGGCTGGCACGTGCCAACCGATAATGAGATAGGGGAATTAGAAATGGTACTTGGAATGAGCCTAGAGCAAGCTGGTGCAATTGAATGGCGTGGTACAAACGAAGGTAGCAAACTTGCTGATAGAGCAGATTTATGGACGGATGGGGTATTAGAGGACGACCCTCAGTTCGACACAAGCGGTTTAAACTTCCTTCCTGGTGGGTACCGCTACGTTATCAATGGGTGCTTCTACTTTATGAGCGACACCGGTTACTTCTGGTCTTCTACAGATTTCAATACAGAATACGCCTGGTACCGGTACTTGAGTTATGATAACACCACTGTGTACCGATATACTAACCATATGCAATTTGGGTTTTCAGTTCGCTGTGTTAAGGATTAGCTTTGTTTACTATTTGTCTATTTTACTATTTATCTCGCCAGTAGGCGGGATCGAATTATGTTTGTAAAACTTATCCCAAGTCCCGTAGGAATCTTCTTTCAGCAGATAAATCTTGGAATAAGATAACACATGCTTGATACGGCTTATATTTTCCTTCCGAAGTTTTTCTTTCATTTTTTTATGATAGAGGATTCGGAAGGTTGTTTTGATGATAAATGTTGAATTTGAACTTGAAGAAATATTGAATAAAATGTTTTTAACCATTTGACAGGCAAGAGAATTCCAGCATTGTTTGCACGCAATCCACTGACCCATTCGCAAGGTTTCGTTTTCTCAACCATTTCGAAGGTTTACCGGCACTTCTGTACTTTTGTACACCGCACTTTACTCTAATCTTACTGTATCGGTGCCAATAACCGTGCAACTTTAACTGCCAGTTTATACCAGAATGGTTTGGAAGTATAATCTTCATCTGTTATCTGAAAGCTGTTGGAAAAATCTTCAATCATCATCTCTTCCACTTTTCCGGCAAATTCTTTACTGCTGAATATTATGTTGATCTCAAAATTAATGCGGATAGAGCGATTATCCAGATTAGCTGTACCGATCATAGATCTGTCATCATCTATCAGCATTGTCTTCTGATGCAGGAATCCTTTTTTATACCTATAAACCTTAATTCCTGTTTTAGTCACTTCCTGCAGATATGAAAGAGCTGAAAGACTAGTAATTAATAAATCAGATTTCTCTGGGATCATAAGCTTTACATCCACACCACGCAGTCCGGCTAACTGCAAAGCACATAGAACCTGCTGGTCTGGCACGAAATATGGACTGATTATCCATAAACGTTTTTTAGCTGAGTTGATAGCATGCACAAAAAAGATACCGCAGGTTTCCAGTTCATCTGCCGGTCCGCTGGGCAGAACCATGACATTATTTTTCCATTCCTTTTTGTAGGAAGGTTCCCAATTAAGCATTGGAACTTCACGTGTTGCCCAAAACCAGTCAGAGATAAAAGGAAGTTGAACACTTTGCACGGAAGGTCCTTCGATCTTCACATGGGTATCACGCCAGTAACCGTATTTAGGATCAATACCCATATATTTATCACATACATTCAAACCGCCTACATAAGCTTTGGTTCCATCAATTACTACAATCTTGCGGTGATTACGGAAGTTCAAACGTAAACGATGAGCCCAGCCTTTCCTGCTTTTAAAGTTATAAACCTGAATCCCATTGTTACGCATCTTCTCCATATAAGAACGGGGAAGAGGTGTACAGCCAATATCATCGTAAAGCAGGTAGATCCTAACGCCTTCTTTAGCTTTCTTTATCAATTTGGTTTGTAGTTTAATTCCCAGCTTGTCTTCTTTAATCTTATAAAATTGAACTAAAATATAATCTTTTGCATTGTCGATTCCTTCAAAAATGGCATCAAATGTAGCTTCTCCGTTAATTAGTACTTCTGCTTTATTATAAATGGTGAACGGCATCTTTGCCAGATTTTCTACAACCTTGAATTCGGGATGTTCATCATGCGAGATCAGATTTTTCTCTATCAGTCTTTTTTTCAGATCATGTGCTAAATGATTTATCTTGAGATCACCTGTACGACGAGCAACTACATAACCTTGGAATTTTCTATCGCCAAACATCCAGTAGAGCGGAACTGCCAAATATGGGAAGAGTATGAGAACGACTGCCCAGGCGATGGAACCTTGCGAAGTTCTGCCTTTCCAGATTGCATCAAGTGCTGCAACAATTCCTATTATCTGGATTATTACGACTATAATCCACCAGGCAATTCTTAATCCTTCAATAATCATGAATTGTCCTTCTTATCTCTTTCCTCAATGTATTTCAAAATCTTATCGTATAACATGGATAATGAAACGGAATACGGTACGTTTTTATTTGATAATTGTGCTATTGAAAAAGCTTCATCATATCTGTCATGTTCAATGTAAAGTTGGATGAGTTCAATATATACAACAGGATCAAATGGATTTAATTTTATGCCGATCATTAGTAAATCAATAGCTTTTTCTGTCTTACCTATTTTATGGCAGGCAAGGGCGTAATTCTTATAAAAATTTGCCGAATTTACCTTTAACTTCTCTGCATGTTCAAATTCTACATACGATCTCAGAAAATTGTTCAGATTAAAATAAGCCAACCCCATTAAATAGCTTATATTACCTTGTTTTCCAAATTTATTTTGAGCCTTTTCTAAAGTATTTATTGCATCTTCATGCCTGCCTTCCAGGAAATACAATTCAGCCAGAAAAATATAAGGAAGGATCGAAGTAACTTTATATGAGAATATGTTTTCTAAGACTTCAATACTTTTATCTTTTCTACCAAGTTTGGAATAAGCATAGGCTTTATTATAAAACAATTCAGGGAAGCTGATGTAGATTCTTTCATAGTAGTCAATTGCTAGTTTATATTCATGAATTGCCATAAAGGAATTTGCCAATTGAAAAACTGCATTATTGTTTTCCGGTTCAATTCTTAAGATCTCGTGGTATGTTCCGATAGCTTTACGGAACAATCTTCTGGTGAAATAGATTTCGGCTATAAAAAGGAGAAGTTCAATATCATTAGGAAACTCTTTTATTCCAGATTTCAGGATTCTCATAGCTTCCAACCAGTTCTTCTTCAACTGCATTTTTGCCTGCCAGAGAATGTTGTTCAATTTTTTCTGATCAGCCATTTCTTACCTATTGTTTTGTCTTTTATACAATTCTTCTACGATTGTTAATATATTATTTACATCATGTAATTTTGTGATGTAGTTCCTGGCTTGCGCACCACCACGTAAACCCTTGGTGTAATGTGCAAGGTGAGTGCGCATTTCCAGAATTGCTTTCTCTTCGCCTTTATCAGAGATCATCAATTCCATGTGTCGTCTAATAATTTTTAATTTATCATCAGTAGAGACATGTTTGATCTCACCATTTCTCAAGTAATTCTTTATTTGAGTAAACAACCATGGTTTTCCCATAGTTCCACGACCGATCATCACAGAATCACATCCGGTTTGTTCAAACATGGTGATCATATCATCAATCGTTATTATGTCACCATTTCCGATCACCGGGATATCTATTTCATTTTTCAATTCACTTATCAATTCCCATTTGCTCTTACCTGAAAACATTTGTCCTCGTGTACGGGGATGAAGGCAGATCATATCAGCTCCAGCTTCCTGCATTTTTTTTCCAAACTCTAGAAAGTTACTGCTGAACATATCCCAGCCTGAACGGAATTTAACAGATAGTGGAATATTCAGAGGAGCAAGGATATTTTTGGTTTCAGTTACTATGTTGGCTGCGATATCGGGTGTTTTCATCAAGGCTGATCCAGCACCTCGTTTGATGACTTTTTTAACGGGACAACCCATATTTATATCAATGAAATCAGGTTCAATGGTTAGTGCGATCTTAACGGCTTGCTTAAATATTTCAGGATTTGAACCAAATAATTGAATTCCAAATGGTCGTTGTGCCTTTTCAAATTTAGCATATCTCAAACTTTTCTCTGTGTTGTAAAGTAAGCCGTCCACACTTATCATTTCACTGACAACCACATCAGTACCACACTCTTTACAAATTGTTCTGAAAGAATTATCTGTAATTCCTGCCAGGGGAGCAAGCCATACTTTGTGATCTGTCAGTTCTTTTACTGTTATACTCATATTTATTTATCAATAAAATGATAGATTGCTATTCCAGCAGCAACAGCGGCATTCATCGATTCGATATTTCCATGGATCGGGATATTAACACAATGATCAGCTAATTGTAGAATTTCTTGTCTAACACCGAATGCTTCAGAACCGATGACGAGTATTAAACTGGCAGGTTTTTCCAGTTCAAAAATATTAGTAGAATTTTCAAGGCTGGTTGCAATGATAGAGTTTTTAACACTTTTCAGCCAGTTATACTCATGAGTTTCCGATGGTATATGGAACACGGATCCCAGTGAAGCTCGAATAACTTTTGGATTATAAATTTCACAACAATTGGGTGATAATACTATTCCTGAAACTCCTGCCGCTGTAGCCGTGCGGAATATGGTTCCCATATTCCCAGGATCACTTATTCCATCCAGGTAGAGTAGAAATTGCGTATCTTTTAGTGGGATTGAATTTATGCAAATTACAGCCGCAATATTCTGTGGAGTTATTGTATCTGTGATCTTCTTCATTTGGAAATCATTAGCCAGTAGAGTCTGTTTAGTAGAATATTTGGAAAGATCAAAATCATCTGGATCAGTAATGATCAATTCTTCAAAGGTTATACCGTAAGTAGTTAACTGATCAATTAGCCTTACACCTTCAACAATTGTTTTATTTTGCAGTGAACGAAATTTCTTATGTTTGAGTTTAGCCAATTCCTTTGCGTGATTATTAGTTAGTTCGCTGATCATTATTTGCTATAAATTTTCTTAATTGCGGCAATATCAACATCATCTATTTGTTCAAATTTCAGGAATTCTTCTGCGTATTTCAAATATAATTTTGAATCCATCAAGAGTTCAACCAGGTCTTTATCGATCTCACCATCCTTAACCATGAAAGCCATGATCTTCAAGGTTTCAGTGAGAGTCTTACCTTTTTTATAAGGTCTATCTGATGCAGTTAATGCTTCGTAAAGATCAGCAATGGCAATTAGACGGGATTGAAGCGGAAGTTCATCCGCTGTTTTTTGAAAAGGATAGCCCTTTCCGTTTAGTTTTTCATGATGAGAAGCTGCGTAAAGAGGGAGATTCTTGAATTTCTTGGGATACGAAAGCTCGGATAACATCTCATGAGAAACAAGAGCATGTTCCCACATTTTTTCTAATTCTTTTTGCGTGAGTGTTCCCTTTCTTATGCAAAGATTCTTTTTCTCATCTTCTGTAATGAGATGATAAGTTTTATCATTTGAAGCATAGCTAAAATTAAAAATTTCTTCAACTCTTTCAAGATATTCATCCCGCATGAATTCACCACCGGTGTTTACTTTGATTATAAATTCTTTGTCATCCATTAGTTTTGCATGGAGATTATTTAATTCTTCTTTTTTCTCTTCTGATTTAGTGCAGAGAATATCCTTATTAATTAATGCAGAAATTAACTCGAAACGTATCTTCACGAGTTCTATTCTATCCAGAATTGTCTCTAATTTCTTTGATTTATCTCTAACATAAATAGGAGTTGTGATCTTGCCAACATCATGCATCCATCCTGCCAGACTTATCTCCTGAAGTTCATCTTTAGTAAAATGTACGTCCTTGTATTTATTAGAATCATTCTGTATTACTTCTGACAACATTTCGGAGAGTGAAGCTACTCGTTTAATGTGTCCACCTGTATACTCCGATTTACGGTCTATCGCTGCTGCAATACTTTTAATAAACTGGTATAAAAGTTTTTCTAATCCATCTACTAAGTTCTTATTTGTGAAAGCAATTGCAGCTTGTGAAGCAAGTGATGTAAGCATTGTAAGATGCTTTTCTGTAAAATGAGTTATGTTACCTTCAACGTTACAAGCATTGATAAGTTGGATTACTCCCAGTAGTTCATTTTCATGGTCTTTCATAGGAATTGCAGCCATAGATTTAGAATAATAATTATTTTTAGAATCATAGTCTTTGGTTCCGCTGTTATCGAAAATATTTTGATGATAAGCGTCATTAACGCTGCTGGCTTTTCCAGTATGAGCTACATAAGAAGCAAAATTCTTATATATTGCCTTACCTGTATCTTGGTAAAGCGGAACACTTGGCCATTTAGCAGTATCTGCCATCCCAAGATTAAAATTTTTTGATTTTGTGCAGATCAATCTAAAATCGAGAGTTTGTTTATCTTCCGAAATTGTGTAGATCGTACCACCATCGGCATTCGTAAAGTTCATTGCCTCTTCCAAAACCAACTCAAAGAAGTTGTTAATATCTTTTTCACCCGAAAGGGCAATCCCAATCCGGGTTAATGCACTAATCTGTCTGATAAGTTCTTTCTTATTTCCCATTATAGACCTTCACCACCGAAATATTTGACACAATCATTAATAACTTAAATCTTGGAGATGTAATAAAAAATGAATTTATGTGTCAAATTATTTTGTAAATGTGGGTTTTAGATGATGAACTTGAAACAAAAGCTCAAAAATGTATACGAGAAGCAAAGAGTATGGACAATAAGTATTTTTATGATTTATTACCCTTATAAGATGTTAAGATAGCAATGAGGACATAATGTTTGAAACTATAATTTTGTCAGCAGGTCAATCAAGTAGAATGGGAAGCGACAAAGCATTATTGGATATTGATGGTTTGCCAGCCATAGTTCATATTATAAAAAAGATAATCACCATCTCGGATTGTATATACATAGTGCTTGGGGATAATTTACGATTTGTGAAAAGTAAAGTGAACGAACATTTTCAAGATTCAAAAAAAATAATATTTATTCATAATGAACTTCACAAAAAAGGTATGTTCT
>CAZSOM010000080.1:0-7013 GCA_964608295.1 uncultured Candidatus Cloacimonadota bacterium | reverse complement strand
TCACAAAAAAGGTATGTTCTCTTCTGTACAAAAAGGTTTCGCTAGCCTTAAAAAGGGAAAAGCAATTATCTTTCAACTTATTGATCAGCCCTTTATATCACAAAATGTGTATGAAAAATTAGTTTCAAAATATGATCCAGCTAACTTGATCACACAACCCTCTTTTGTAGAGAATCAAATAAAACGAGGTGGACATCCACTAATATTTTCTCCTGAATTCAGAGATATTGTGCTTTCCTACCCGATTGATTTTCAACTGAACAAAGTGATTGATGATCATAAGAAAAGGAGAAAATTCATTGAATTTAATGATGAATCAATTCTACATAATCTGAATACAAAGAAAGATTTTAAAAAACACTTAAAAGGATAAAGATATGGAAATAGCAGTATTTGATGTATTGACAAAAGTTCATAAAAATCAACAACAGGGCATTACATTTGTTCTGGCAACTATCGTTGAAGGTGTAGAAAAAACTCCTGGTCGATCAGGATTTAAACTGATTGCTTATGAGAATAAAACAAGTGAAGGAACTGTGGGTGGAGGGTTACTGGAAAGAATGGTTCTTGATAAATGTGAAGAGATCTTCAAGACAAAAGAAAATGCTTTCCTGGAATTTGAACTGACAGAAACTTCCGAAGGTATAGGAATGATGTGTGGGGGAAAGGCAAAAGTATTTTTGGAGTATTTTCCACCGACAAAGAAAGTTCATATTTTTGGTGCAGGACACCTTTGTAGAAGTATTGTTCCCATCCTGAACTCAATCGGGTTTTATTGTATTGTGATAGATAACAGGGAAGAGTACGGCAATAAAGAGAGAATTCCTCTGGCAAAAGAAGTTTATACTGTTGAATATTTTGAATTTTTGGAAAAATTTGAACCACAAGAGAGTGATGCAGTAATCATATTTACGCATGGGCACAAATATGATTTTGATATTCTTGATAAGTTATGTGAAAGAAATGTACAGGTAAAATATATTGGAATGATAGGTTCAAAAATAAAGACCAATGACGCAATAAGCCGCATCAGAAATGAAAAACATCCTGGAGATTTGATTGAAAGTGTCCATGCGCCAATAGGATTAAATATTGGCAAAACAACTACACAAGAAATTGCCATTGCAATTACAGCAGAAATGATGGCTGTTTATAATAATGTGCCCAGAATACATTTTCTTTGTGAGGAGTGATAAATGAGAGAATTTTATACATTTATTAAAAGCGGTATAGAAAATATTTTATTTATCAATTCACCTTTAACGATAAAACTTATTCAATCATTGATCGTGATCATTTTTTTCTGGTTGATCAAGATATTAATTATTAAGATCATTAATAAAAATATTACTGAGGTAAAAACTCAATATCATTGGCGGAAGCTAATAAATTCCTTTACTCTGATTCTTCTTATTATACTTGTATTCCGGATTTGGTACCGTGGTGCTGAATCTTTTGTTACTTATTTAGGCTTAGTTTCTGCTGGTATTGCTATTGCGCTTAAGGATGTTTTCACAAATCTTGCCGGTTGGCTTTATATCATTTCCAGACGTCCATTTAATGTGGGTGACAGGGTTCAGCTCGGTGATTACGCTGGTGATGTGATAGATCAAAGTTTTTTTGAATTCACACTTCTTGAAATTGGGAATTGGGTTCATGCAGATCAAAGCACCGGCAGGTTAGTTCATATTCCAAATGGGAAAATATTCTCGCAGGATCTGGCAAATTATGATAAAGGTTTCAAGTATCTCTGGAATGAAATTGAAGTTGTGGTTACCTTTGAAAGTGAATGGCAAAAAGCTAAAAAGATACTGTTGGATATTGCTAATAACAAAGGTGAAAATATCTCAAAGAGAATGGAAAATCAAATTCGAAGAGCAGCAAAAAAATATATGATATATTACAAGGAATTAACTCCTATTGTTTATACAAGTGTTGTTGATCATGGAATCAAACTTACAATTCGTCATTTATGCGAAACCAGGAAACGCCGAGGTTACGATGAAGCAATCTGGGAAGATATACTGTTGGAGTTTGCCAAGAATAAGAATATTGAGCTTGCCTACCCAACCACAAGATTCTTTAAGAATAAAGACGAATAATATTCTACCCGTCACTCTGAGGTATTTTACTATTGTTACATCTAACGAAGAGTCAGGGAATGCTGACAATCTGTTGTCTATCCTTCCTTAAGAGAACAACGTGAAAGATTCGTCAGGATGACGAAGAATGGTTTAATGCTTCTTGTTGAAACATTTAACGAAGAGTATTGATTTGTGATTAAGGATTTGCGATTTACTGTTTTTGATGAGTGTTGATGTTAAATTAATCTATATTTCTAATTTCTAATTTTCAATTAGTAACTTGGTTGCTTTTCCCAACGAAGATAAAACACCACCAATTATAAAAATGTGTTTTGCTACAATATTATTCCTCTGTTTTTTATGAGGTAAACAAACTATTTGTTGAAAAATTTGGATCACTGGTAAGATTAATACCGATTCTGCGTAGACCAGCTTCATCACCTGGAGAAGGAATATGAGTCATATGAACCTCACAATTCCGTAGTACTTTTATCTTTTTCATTGCAACTTGAGTTGTAGGATTAGTTGCAGCACTAATACTAAGGGCAATAAGAGTTTCTTCCAAATCTAAACTTACAGATTTTTCACCCAGAATATTTTTTTCAAAGTTAAATATGGATTCTATCACTTGAGGAGAGAGAAGATGAATTTCATCAGGAATTCCAGCTAGAACTTTTATAGCATTAAGTATCAGGCTTGAGGCAGAATGCATTAGAAGTGAATTCTTACCAATTACAATAGAACCATTCTGTAGCTCAATTGCAGATCCACAGAAAATCCCTTCATTTCCTTTTCCGCAAGATTCTGCTTGTAGAGATGCCTTACGTGCAGGTTCCACGACTTTTCTGTCTTCAGGTTTTGCCTCAACTTCATTCATGATTAGTTCGGCACGATCAACAGTATCTTTATTCACAAATCCTAATACATACTCGCATTTATAACGAAAGTATCTACGAATAATTTCCTGCCGCGCAGCTTCTTTAACTGCTTCATCATCAATGATACCAAAACCTGCCCGATTAACTCCCATATCTGTTGGAGATTGATACATTGCCTTTCCTCCAGTGATCTTCTCTAAAATTCTTTTCAGTACTGGAAATGTATCTACGTCGCGGTTATAATTGATAGTTGTTTCTCCATAAGCTTCTAAGTGAAATGGATCTACAAGATTATAATCTTTCAGGTCAGCAGTGGCAGATTCATAAGCGATATTTACAGGATGTTTAAGCGGGATACTCCAAATGGGAAATGTCTCAAATTTAGCATATCCGGCTTCTATCCCTCTCGTATGTTCATGATACAATTGTGAAAGACAGGTTGCCAGCTTCCCACTTCCAGGTCCTGGTCCTGTTACTATTACCAGAGGTTTTGTGGTTTCAATGTAATCGTTTGCTCCATATCCCTCTTCACTGACAATTAAATCAACATCTGTCGGATAACCTTTTGTGAATTTATGAGTATAGACCTTTACATTTCTACGTTCAAGTTTGTTCTTAAAAATTATGGCAGCAGGTTGTTCTTCAAACCTGGTAATAACAACCGCAGCTACATTAATACCACGCTCTCTTAAATCATCAATGAGTTTAAGTGCATCAACATCATAGGTTATCCCAAAATCTGCGCGGATTTTTTTTCGCTCAATATCACCTGCATAAATGCAAAGAATTATATCAGCACGATCCTTAAGCTTTTGTAGAAGATCCATTTTAACGTTAGGTTGGAATCCAGGTAAAACTCGTGAAGCATGATAGTCGAATATTAACTTTCCACCAAATTCAAGATAAAGTTTATTATCAAATTGCCCTACTCTCTTCAGAATTGCTGCTGTTTGCTCTTCTAAATATTTTGCATTGTCAAAACCTATTTTCATCCAGTCTCCTTAATTTATCGTAAAGCTTAATTTTCAAAATTATCTTTTCTCTTTATCAATTCTACTATTCAAGTTTGATAAAAAGATAGGTTTTGAATCTTTATCAAAAAACTTCATCGAAATATTTCCTTCAATACAGCGGTCATAAGAAAAATAATTTGTATATTCTTTGATGTCTTGATTAAATCCAAGCGTCAGGAAGCAATCCTTATCATTGTTTATGAGTTCGTTCTGCAATTGGAAATTCCCTTTCTTATCTTCCTTAAAGGCAACATATCGAATTGATCCATTCTCAAATTTGATTTTTATATTATTATAATTACGTTTTTTATAATAGATTTTTTCAGCAAAATAAATGCCATTCATACTTTCTCGTTCTATGGGGAACTCGATGATACCTGTAGGTAAAACTAATATTTCATGTTCTGTAATATCACCTGAGTAGAGATCAGGTTTATCCCGATTTATTTTAATAGCTAATGACTCACTATGAGTTGTTATACGATAATGTGAGAATGAAAAATATTGTTCACGGTATTCTTCACCATTAATCTTTAAAAGATTATAATCGCAGTTCACACCTCGAATGTAAGTATCAACAAGTTTTTCATAATCTGTGTCAATAAACTCTGCCAGTTGCTGTGTGGGGAAATTAAGAAAGATGATCTTCTTTTTCTGCTCGAAGAGATGCTCCATAATGGAGTTGGTAGAATCCTGGAGTTGTTTAATCTGCTTATCCGAAGTTTCATGAAAATCGCTGTAATAACTTTCCCAGCTAATCTCGATGAATTTATCGATAAGGTTGATCCAATTCTTATAATAATCAGGTGGAACAGAGAAGATCTCATCCGGCATTTCCGCAAAAAAACGTTTTTTAAGTTTCTCAGTTGAGATCTCTAAAAAAGGAAATGCTTTTTTCTTCCTGATAGCTACAGCTAATTCTTCAATAATTGGTATTTCAATGAGCGGTTCATTTGTTGAGTGGAAATTATGAATTTCACCGGAAATTGAGATGACTTCGTTCTTCTGGATTTTTAAAAGGTTATTAATTAAATTAAAAGCTAGTTCAGAATATTTCTCCATTAGTTCAAGAACCTGCCTTCACTTAAATTTATTTTGAATAATCTATTTATCTTCATATTTTTTCCATCAGTTGATAAACCAACCCTCACCTAATTTTACTTTGATCAATTTATCTATCTCCATTTCAAGTATTTTTGAAGCTATCGATTTGAATTTTTCTTCATTGTCACTCACATAAAAACGGTCTTCACCAATTCCTTCAGCTTCTCTATTGGGCAGGATCTTATCAAGTTTATCTGAAACAGTTTGTGCACTGTCTACAAGTGTGATGTCATCTCCCACAAATTTTTGAATTGATGCCTTAAGAATGGGATAATGGGTACAACCTAAAACCAGTGTATCAATTTCTTCCTGCAATAGTGTGGTAAGATATTCTTTTATTGTAAGCATGGTTACTTCATGATCTTCCCAACCTTCTTCTGCCAGAGGAACAAAGAGTGGACAAGGTTGACTGAACACATTACATTTCTCATCCAGTTTGGAAATAGCAGATGAATATGCCTGACTGCGAATTGTTCCTTCAGTTCCAATTACACCAATACGTTTATTCTGAGTAGTTTTAACTGCTGAAACAGCTCCGGGTTCGATTACACCTAAGACGGGAATTGGCAGTAATTTCTGCAGCTGATGTAAAGCTGTGGCAGATGATGTATTACAAGCTACCACAATGATCTTTGCTCCTTGCTGGATCAAGAACCTGGCATTTTGAATTGAATAATCGATCACAGTATGTTTTGATTTAGGTCCGTAAGGAACTCTGGCTGTATCACCAAAATAGATGATATCTTCGTGAGGAAAGCGATGTCGGATCTCTTTAAAAACTGTCAATCCACCAACACCAGAATCAAAAATCCCAATTGGTTTTTTATCCAAAATTCCCTCCCTTTTGCGAATCAAAAACTGTTTCCAAAATTGTGAAGAGAAATATGTTGTCAAGCTGGCAGTAAATAATTATTTTAGAATATGAAATAAAGAAAATATCAATATGGAATAAGCGAATGAAAAAAATTGGAATAGCACTCGGTGGTGGTGGAGCAAGAGGTATTTGTCACATTGAATTCTTAAAAGTTTTGGATGAAATGAACCTGAAACCTTCCATAATCTCAGGAACCAGTATTGGTGCAATTGTTGGTTCTATGTATGCTTCCGGACTTAGCGGTTTGGAGCTTGAAGAGATCGTGCATGAAATTGATTTTAAAGATCTTCTCAAAATGATCGATTTTTCCTTTTTATCCAGAACAAGTTTGGTTAAAGGTAAGAAAGTAGAAGAATTTTTAAAAGAACATATAACTGATAAATATTTTGAAGATCTTCAAATCCCCATGAAAATTGTTGCAACTGATTACTGGCGAGCTGAAGATGTGATATTTAATTCAGGGAAATTGTTACCTGCGATCAGGGCAAGTATGTCTATTCCAGCTATCTTCGAACCTGTAAAATTGGATAATAGAATTCTGATCGATGGAGGAGTTACCAATAATCTTCCATTCGATATCATCCGGGATGAATGCGATATTCTTATTGCTATCGATGTTTCCGGTTCAAGATCTATTCCAAAGAATTTAAAAGCTCCAATCTGGTTTGATAATATTATGAACTCATACGAAATTTTGCAAGCCTCAATAGTAGATTACCAGATGAAAATTGCCAAACCTGATATTTACATTAAACCCGAACTGCTTGATATTAGAATTTTAGAATTTGAAAAATCAAAAAAGATCTTGAAAAGTGTGGATAAAGAGGTTGAGCAGTTAAGAAGAGAACTAAAAGAAAAACTGCAAACTCATTTATCTAAAAGAACAGGCTTGAGAGATATTAGAGATAATATTAAAGATAAAATAAGAAACAGATAGTTATATGAACACAACTGGAAATTGGAATTATAAAAAATTAAGCAGTTGTATAATAACTCCAAGAAAAAGAGTTATTGTACAACAAAAATACCGTAACTATAGGTTAGTTATGTACAACAAAAT
>CAZSOM010000079.1:0-7115 GCA_964608295.1 uncultured Candidatus Cloacimonadota bacterium | reverse complement strand
ATGGCTGGTAAACGTTTGGATGACGAAATATTAAAAGATAGATTAAAAAAAGCCCTTCAGCTTTCGCTGAAGGGCTAATGTTTTAACCATTACGGAGGTTTATAACCATCCGTAAGGTTAATATTTTACTACTTAAGAAGCATCATTTTCTTAACATTAGAATAACTTGGTGACTCAAGTCTGTAGAAATAAACTCCAGAAGGACTTGAATTAGCTACCCAGTTGTAATTATATGAACCAGCAACAAATGAACGAGTTGTTACAACCTGTCCTTTTGTGTTGAATATTGTAAGTTTAGCATTCTCACCTTCTTTTACATTGAAATTAATAAATGTATCAGGATTGAATGGGTTTGGATATTGTGATAACAACATTGTTTCAGTTGGAAGCTCAGGAATTTCTTCTCCTGTCATTGTAGCACTTACAGGACCGAACATAGTAGTTGTTCCATCATTCTCTACTGCTTCAAGATAATATGTGTAAGTTTCTCCAACTGTTACATAAGTATCTTCATAGATATAGTCATGAGTTTCTGTACCATTAACTGCAGCTTCTGTATGAATGATAACATCATCTCTAATAAGGTTCCATAAACTCATACTAGCTGAAGATTCTGTTGTCCAGCTGATCTCAACAAATTCATTTTCGAATACAGCTGTAGCAAAATTTGAAAGAGTTACAGGAAGTGGATCATCACCAAGTTGATTTAATACAATTTCACCACCATTTACATTAGGAACACAGAATGATACTTGATCTGCTACAGACCAATCGCCAACAATATAAGACCAATTAACTCCATCAAAAAATGCAGCAATATTAGGATTTGAATTTAATTCATCTAAATTGTAAAGTGTAAAACAAACTTCTGCACAAGATGAAATATCACCTGTAATGGTATATACATAAGAAATCTGTACATTTTCAGGATGAGGAATTGGAACGTTCGTAACTGTTTCAGCAACTTGTACTGCAAAATCAACTACAACTGCGCAAGGTGTGAAATCCATATCAGGATTTACCATAACACGACCAGCACCGATATTAATAGGTTCAACGTCAACAGGATTTGGGTTTCCAGTTCCATCAGTAGTAATCATACCATAACCAGGAACAGGTGGAGTTCCGCCTTCACCAAATAATACAGTCCCTAAATCATAAATGAAATTGGGAGCTACATAATTATAATACTCAGCTTGTGTAAATGGAGCTCTAGTGCCATCATCATTACCGTAGAAAGTAATTTCTGCAACAATTTCGTAGTCATAATTGAATCCAAAACCTGCACCAGGATAAAATTGACCAGCAAGAGATGTACCCCAATCAGTAGCATCTACAAAGCCACCTGCTGCCCACAAGAAATAACCATCTAACTCATTATAAGCATCAGCTCCATTAACCTCACCGGGTATATTAAAATTGTACGTATAGGTATTTCCCGCATACGGATCTAATAAAGCCTCCATCTCTGCTGGTGTTAATACAGGAGCTCCATAAACCCAACTGAAATTAGAATACTCTTTGTATTCAACAACCTGAAACCCAAATTCTGCCGCATTATGAGTAGTTGTGCCATCTAGAAAAAAAGCATGACCCTCAGCATAAGATAAGTCCTGAGCAACTAGACTTGATATTGCGAACAGTATAACCGCAAAAATAACAATTTTTTTCATTTTTCCTCCTATTTCCTTTTATTATTTTGTGAATTAAAATCTTGAATAGAGTTTGTTGTTCTGCTGCTTCTACTACCACTATTCCATGTACCTGTTCCAAGTGCATTTACAATCAGTGCATCACCAATACCAATTGAGTAATCAGTAACAATGTTACCTGTATATGTTCTCCAACCACTTGTAGCTAAACTTGTATCCCAGAAAATTATTGCTCCTACCATACCAGCGCCGATATCCGCTTCAATAGATGCTGCCAATTCTGACGCCAAAGTTATTGCTGTTTGGGTTAACGGCACCATAAGCATGTTAAAATCTACAGCAAAAGTTGTAGCTACATCTGCTGGTACTGCTCCGGCAGAATAGAAATCCACATTACTTCCTGCAGACATATTAGCAATAAGAGCATCACCTGGATGTATTTCAAAATCAGTAACAACGTTACCTGTATATGTTCTCCAACCACTTGTAGCTAAACTTGTATCCCAGAAAATTAATGCACCTACATTACCGATTTCAGTAGCAAGATCACTAGCCATGGGAATTGCTCCGGCAATTGGAAATGTGATTTCCATTGGAACAGCAACCATATTAAAATCACCGGCTACTAATTCATACTTCACAAATCCTACCGTCTCACTTGGTCCTGATTCCAAGGCCATTAACGAGCCTAAGAAAAGAACCAAAACACTTAAAATTAAGAACTTTTTCATAATTTTCTCCTTTTAAATTTCAATTTTCATTTCACAATATTTCTCTTCGATATTAGCTACGTGACAAAATAAATTTAAGCTTACTCTCTTTGTCAAGAAGTTCATATTTTTTTTTTATCGAAACCATAGTTATTTTTTCCAATTAGGAATTGATCGGACAAAAGTCCGATCAATTCCGTTAACTATTTTAGTTTCTTTTTCTTCTACTATTATCTCTTGATAGTGCCACATGAGGAACATCAGAAGATTTTACCTGGAAGAAGAGCTTGTCTACAGCAACACCATAATATGTTTTGCTAAATGTAGAACCATCAACTTCTTCTGAGAATGTAAATACACCATCTGCAGTATCACATGTATAGATGAAGTAATAACCTGCAAATACATCATCCCAACTAAGTGTTACATCACCACCAGCTTCTACAATTGTAACCGTAGGAACAGTTGCTGCAAAGGCATTTACTGTGAATGCAACAGGAACAGTAACATCTGCACCACCATTTGATGAAACTATAATGTTAGCATTGTATGTTCCAGCAGCTACTCCAGCAGCATCGAAGTTCAATGTGATATTTGCATTTGCACCACCAAGAACAGTTCCTGCTTCATCTGTGAGTGATAACCAGGCTGGAGGAGCTGAAGCGTCTGTTCCAAATGTTACATCATCAATGTAAAGAGACCACTCATATGCTCCAATATATCTTATTGCAAGATATACGTTGTCTCCATCATATCCATCCAAGTTATAGCTTTTCTGAACGTATGATCCCATTTGACCAGTTCCACTGTCAATCACTGAGAATGATGCTGTAGCAGTATCTGTAGTAGAAATCAAAACTTCCCAAGGATCTGCATAGGTAGCACTGTATGATCGCATCCAGAAAGACAGTATATCTGTTTGAGCAGCTAGAGGATTCAGAACAGGTGTGATCAACCAATCATCATTATCTAACGAAGATGTCTCATATCCAATTCTTGCACAATAAGTTCCAGTACGAGGATTTACTGTTGATTGAACCCAAGAGTTCGCACCTCCATCCACATTATATACAGTCCAATCTCCAGGTATTCCACTTTCAAATCCTTCTAATAGTGCATAAGGTACGGTACCAGTAGTAATTGCTGAATAATTCAAATCTGCATCACCTGTATTGGCAACATTCAATGTATCTGTACCTTCTTGCATGAATTCTAATGTTTTAGTAATTGTAGAATTATCAACGTTAATTACTGCTGGAACTTGCTCTAAGTATGTAAATGAGTAATTTCCACCTGTAGCTCTTGAATCACCTGCAGGTTTTTCTTTGTTAATTCTTTCAATTGCATTTTCTCTATCTGCATCAGCTGTCAGAGGAAGATCATTCCAGTAAGCATGAACTACATAGTAATCTCCGGTAACTGGAATTGTATATACGATTTGCTCATCAGCACCACTTAAAGCACCATCAACAGAAGTTATCAAGGAATCAATATGAGGGTAATTGTAGAGAGCTATTTTACCATCTAGACTAGATAATCCGTCTACAAGTTGTGTAAGTGTAACGACGTTACCAACTGTTGCTGTGAATTTATAGAAATCCAGATCATCTTCAGGGAATATTTCTGATGTAGCATCAGAAGTCCATACCGATTCGCGAACTTGAACAACTGGGGTTGCAGTAGCAAAGGTATCGTTTGGTTCTTGATTATCAAATACATGTGGAGTTGTGATCGCTTTAGCTGATGAAGTAACAGTTCCAAGTGCTCGGGAAGTTACTATTAGTGTATCAGAATGAGCTACATCTATTTGTGCTATATTTGGAATAGTAACAGTAATCTGAACTGTCTGTGTAGCACCACTTGCTACAGCTATTGGATTGGGAGAAGCTCCTGTAATCCAACAAGTAGATAGTCCACTATCTGTAACATCATAAACATCTGATGAACCACCAGTGTTTTCAATTGTATAATCATATGTTATGCTTGTACCAGCTACTCCGTATCCGTTTTGAGTAAGTGGATCTAAAGTAAAGCTGATTGCAGGGAACCAGCGTGGTGGTAACACAACATCATCAATGTAATAGCTGTCACCACTACTTGCAGGAGTAAGTAATCTGAATTCAACATAGCATTCATCCTCTATGGATGTAAGTGTGTATGTCACTTTATGCCAATCAGAATCTACACCTTTTAAAGTAGCTAAAGTTTCTAAAGTTGTGCCGTTATTAAATACAACTACTAAAGAATCAGTATCATAAGAAGTAGCTGATTTCCAATAGAAGCTCATCTCCTCAGTACCGGTTCCACCTGATAAGTCTAATCTAGGTGAAGTCAGAGTATCAGTTAGAGCACTATATCCATAGCGATAAGCTGAATTTGATTGAGTATGACTTGTATATGTTGAACGTGTCCAACTGTCATTCACCCAATCAATTGGAGGGAATATTGTACCTTCAAAGCCTTCAGTGTAATAATCAGCAGGTGCAGTGCTAAATGAGAAATCTGCACTAGTTCCAACTACTCTGACTGTAACGTCAGACTCAACATACCAATAATAAGTATCACCTAAAGGTAAGGCAACAGCGTTTTCGTAACTATTTGTAGTTACAATATCACCGCTTACAATATCTGAACCATGAACTGTTGTTCCTACATAAACGTTATAAGAGTCAATTCCAGCAATGTCATCCCAACCAAACTGAATATAATCGAAACACAATGTTTCTGTATCAGCAGGAACAGGATTAATAGGATTAGCACTCATAGTATCGAATGACCAAGTGGCAGCAGTAGCTACAGTATTTCCAGATGCATTATAACTTACAATCTTCCATGTATGAGAAGTATTAAAACCTAATTCTGCTGGAGAATAAGTATTTCCTGCATATAAAGTATCTACTATAGAAGCATCGAACCAGACAATAGTACTATCAACAGCACCATTATTTGTCCAGCTGAGTGTAGGCAATATTGATACGTTTGTAGCGGTATCAATAGGATCAGGATCTGTCGCAGCGGTTGGAACTGGTAATGCAACAATAGAAATATCATCAATATTCCAGCCGGATTTATTTACAGAACTATCAGGAGCTATTCTCCAACGGAATTGTACAGTTTCGCCTGCCGCATATGTTGTAGCATTAAGTGAAACCTTAGTCCATGCATCATCTTGCACATATTGTGGATGTCCAAGATCATTCCAGGTATCTCCATTATCATTAGTTACTTCCACATATGCTCCATCATAATTATTCTCGCAATTCAATACACGCCAGAATTCTAAGAGAACAGTAGAGGCAACTGAACAGTCAATAGGAGGTGATGTTAATTGTGAAGATTCAGAAGAGTTATAATCACCATCAACTGTTAAATCTGTACCGGCACATTTTGTGCCGGGATCAGTGTGATCTGCTATTGGGTCAGCAAAATATATACCACCTACAGTACCAAGACCTGTAGGCACATCAATTTCCCAACTGCTGTTAGTTCCACCCATAGTCCAATCAGCACGACCTTCAAAATCCTCAGTATACGGGAAACTTTCCGGAACTAGGGTTGTGAATGACCAATAAGCTGATTGCACTTGCCCATTTTCATTTCCAGCTTTTACATACCAACTGTATGTTATATTATAGCCTAATGCTGAAGTGAATGTATAGGTAGGAGTGGTCACGGTGTCTAAAAGTGTATAAGAAATATCACCCGTTTTTTTGTATAAAACTAAGAATGAATCTGCATTTGTGGATTCCCATTCAAGAGTAGGCACTGTTGACACTCCCGTGGCAGCATCATTTGGTACAGGGTTGATTGGAATTTGTGGTGTAGAACCAACTGTTTCAAATGTCCATTGAGTTGCAGTAGCTCCATTATTTCCAGCTACATTATAATTAACAACTTTCCAGTAATAAGGAGTAAGGTAACCCAAGGTTCCAGGATAAGTATAGGAAGAAACTTGGTTATAAAGTGTATCAACAGCAGCATACGTATCAGATGTTGAATCTCCAAACCATACAACTGTACTATCAATTACAGAATAATTATTAGTCCAGGAAAGTGTAGGTGAAATGTCAACATTGATCGCAGCAATTGCTGGAATTGGATTTGTCGCTATAGCAGGGATTGCAACACTTTCAATTGAGATATCATCAAGGTATCCTGAAACTCCAGAATAAGGTTGTACAATAAATCTTACTCTCCAGGAAGAATTTTCTGTATCTAAACCAGTAAGATCAATTGCTGTTTCTGTCCAGTCAGTTGTATAACCACTTCCAGTCCATTGTACCCAACCATCTGCAGCTGTATAAATTTGTACATAGGCATTACTATTATAATCGCTTATATCAAATTTATACCAGAATGTCAAAAGTGGATTTGTCATAC
The DNA here is from genome assembly GCA_964608295.1 of uncultured Candidatus Cloacimonadota bacterium. Taxonomy (GTDB): domain Bacteria; phylum Cloacimonadota; class Cloacimonadia; order Cloacimonadales; family TCS61; genus Tenebribacter. The sequence goes on along the minus strand of CAZSOM010000079.1, from coordinate 373 downwards.
TGTCAAAATATTGGGTTAACACTCCTGAACCATATGTAGAATCAAGAGGATCAACATCTGCGATTTCACAACCAAATGATCCTGAACGAGCAGAAGCTGAAGTAATATCAACAGATGTAATTGAACTTTCTATAATCATCCAGTCATCAAGATTTGTTTCGAAATCTTCTGTATATGGAACACCTGTAGGATCAACAGCTGTAGTTATAATAGGCGATGCCGTAGTAACACTTACACCTGTATCACCTTGTGAAGTTGCAGTAAGATCTACAGAATCTGTATCGTCATGAACTGCAGATCCTGGAACATTCACTTTCACAATCACTGTATCAGCCGCACCTGCAGTAATAGCAATACTGCTGATAACATTAAT
>CAZSOM010000078.1:0-7240 GCA_964608295.1 uncultured Candidatus Cloacimonadota bacterium | reverse complement strand
CTCATCAACAAAAAGCCTTTCATTTAATGAGGTCGCAGGGTAACCACATAAAAATTCAAGTTCCTTTATTAATAAATGAGATAATGTATGGATTAAAATGAATTTAGCTAAATATTCTTGACTATCAAACCTGCCTTTTACAATAAATTCACTTGATTGCAAATTCTCCTGGATTGTGTGTATCCTCTTTTTAAATTCAGTGTTTGATTTAAAAGAATTATCAATCCAGTTCTCTGTCTTTTTAGAATCTAAGGAAAGAAATATTCCCTCTCCAAAACTTTCAACTGCTGGCAAATACTCCGTTTCATTTCCCCATTGAGAAGTATATTCCGGCTCGACTTTTATTCCTGTGGTTTCTCCACTTAAAAATTGATCCTTATCCAAAGGTTCTTGGCGGGTAAACGCTGTCTGGACAGTCGTTATTTTTAGCCTTCTTATAATAGTTAAATTATCAAAACCGAAATTTGATAAATCTCCAATATCTTGTCTTTCAAAACATAAATTGTCATCTTTAAACTCAATTATTTCAGGATCAACTATAAAGTTATATTCTTTTAAGCGGTACTCATTTTCAGGTTCAAATTCATTATCAACTTCCCCCTTTATAAACTGCTCAAGCTTTTCTCTTGGATACTTTTCTAATAGTGCATCGTATATAAAATCAATGTCTTTTTCCTTTTCTATCCATTTTTTTATTTTATCTTGATCTTCATTATCTATCTCCTTTTGGGTGGGCAAATATATGCTGTTAATTGTAATGGGATAATAAACACTATTACTCGTTCTGATTACAGGCTTGCTGAAAATTTTTTCTTTTCCGTAAACGGGTAATCTCAAACCAAAAAGTCCTGATAGAGTATTCCTTTTTCCACAATTCTTGCATTCTATTCTAATACCAGCTAAATCAGCAAATTTATTAGACTTGAAATATCTCAAGTCTTGATTGTCACAGCAATATTTTTCAAAATCAATTCTAATGGTTCCAGTATCAGAATTTTCTTCTTTTATATTTTTTTCGGCAGTAGGCCATCTATCCCAGGGTAAGTCTTCCACTTCTCCTGAAGGTGAGATCATAATAAATCTGACCTGCTCCAATTCATAATAAAACCTTTTTCGTTTGCCATCTTTGGAATTCTTCTTTTTAGCTTCATTGTAACAATAATAACATTTCGGAGGGATAAACTTTTCCCTAATTTTCCGTTCTCCATATTTGGAAAGAGTCTTGTTCCATCCTTCCCACCATTTTTTAATATGATTAAATCTTTCGCAATTATTACAATACATCCATTTCGGAAAATAGATAGCGCTGATAACCTTTTTTTCATCATCAGGAACTGATTTGTTTTTTGCGTTGGAAACATTTGGTGGAACTTGAACAAACTCTATTAGCTTTGGAAAACCCTTTTTATGCTGCAACCTTTTTAGAAGCCTATTATCAATAATTCGGAATTCGTCATTTTTATGAAGCTCGTTTTGGAAAAAAGGCCATCTATCAAAATCCTCAATCTTCATTGCGCCTTTTGGGGTTTCTATGATAGAACCTACGCCACCATAGGAGCTGAGCACTTTTCTTGTTTGATTCTCAATATATTTCGCCATAATTAAAATAGCTCTTTAATTTGAATAAACGTGTTAGTGTCAATTTCCCGCATTGATTGCATTAAAATCCAGTCTTCATTTTCTTTCTCTTTTTTTTCAGCAGGTTTCTTTAACAGTTCATCATATTTTTTTAATCCGTACTTTTCAATTCTATACACCCAGTCATAAGCGAGGCGATCAATCTCTTGCTCAAACAAATTCAACTCTGCCCGAAAACCAGAAAACCTTTCCTTTATGAAAGTCTTGAGTGGTTCTATTTGATCCTTAGTAAAATACTGAGCCTGATTATTACCTGCCATTCCAGGCACCTTTTGTCTTATAAAACTAACCATAATGCTTGTGAGCATTTTTTTGATGGTATTTTCTGTAAATGGAGTAATGCTCAAGGGTTCAACGCTTTTATAAAATGCCTGGTGAAAAGGTTTGAAATGCTCGAAATAGGACTTCTCCCTTGAACGGTTTGGATCTAATAAGGCAATTGCTAAACCTTTTGATTTTCGACCAATACGACTGGAGGATTGTATGTATTCAGCCACATTCTTAGGCATTCCGTTAAGCAGCATAATATTCAAACGACCGACATCGATTCCAACTGAAATCATGTTCGTCGCCATAACTAAATCCACAACATCATTTAAATAAGAAAATCCCTTTTGACTTATATCAATTTTTTCTGATTTAAATTCCTTTTCAATCTCTTTTAATATTGCTTTAATTTTTGAGCTTTCAACCCGGCCCGTCAATTCTTGTTTTCTCCCAAGAATCCCATAAAAGTTAAATTTGAAATCGTCAAAAGGCTGAAAAAATTTGGATAAACGGTATTGAAGCGTTGAAGTGAAGTTTGAAACTTCATCCCCAACCTTGTTAACTATTTTTCCGACGTCTTTTAAGCTATTGTAATATGAAACTATAGTCCAATAATCATTTGTTCTTTCTTTAGTTTCTAAATCTGCATAAACCTCAAGCCTGGCAACTAACAGATGAGCCAACAGTTGAAGCTGGGTGTCAATCGATGTTTTTCCAGTTGGCATAAATCCCAAATATCTTCTTTTGCTTTCTGCTTTACTTTCCCTTGCAAAAAAACTGTCATCGTAATTTAATCCTGAAGGTGGGAAAATATTTACATCTCTGTTTCCATAAAGACTTCCAACCTGGTGTTCTGTATTCCTTGTAGTAGCGGTTGAAGCGATTAACTTCGGCCCAATACCATCTTTTGTGCAAAGTATCTCAACCACACTTTCAAAAATACCGGTAATTGAACCCAATGGTCCGCTCAAAAGGTGCAGTTCATCCTGAATAATTAAATCAGGTGGTAATTTTCCATCATCAAGACTATTAAAAAAATTATTTGCCTCTGATTGCCAACTAAGCATTGCGAATTTGTCAACTGTTGCAAATAAAAGTGTAGGCGGCTTCTTATAAAGAATTTCATCAACCACTTGAACTGGAAGTTCTTTCTCAAATGGACATTTTTTGTTTAGGCAACGGATTAAAAAGCTTTTTCTGCTAGTATCAAATGAATCTTCCCATTTGTTGGATTTGTTCTTGGAAATTACCTTGGTCCCACACCAACTGCATGCGCTTACTTGAAAGATATTCTTATCTTCAGGGCTTCCACGGTCGCCCCTGTCACACTCCCTTTCAAGTTCAAGAAGCTTTTTTCTCGCTTCATCGAGCTTGTTTGGGGTAGCTCCCATTCCAACCCACAACCCGATGGATATTTGTTCTGATTTAAGGATTTTTTGAAAATCTTCCTGTCTTCTTAAAAACTCTAATGAGACGATTAACCGTGAAGCCCTCTCGAATTGCTGAGAAGTTAAAAGCCTTAAGGTGTAACGCATAATAACGGATGTGCCTTGATACCCCACTTCATTATTTAATCTTCTCCAAACAATGTTGAACGCAGCTACAGCTAAGTATGCTTCCGTTTTTCCACCGCCTGTTGGGAACCAGATCAAATCAACAATATCCTTTCTTGATTCAGATTCAGGGAATACAATCCCATCAATACATAACAAGAAAAAGGCTAATTGGAAGGGACGATATTGGGGACTTTTTTCTAATCTACCTTTTTGACCAAAAGGATATTTCTCAAAGAATGTAAGATCGTTGTAAGGTATATTGTCATTAATTTCATTTAGTTCTTTTTCATATTTTCCGAAATCTTTATCATTAGAAATAATGAATTGAATAAATATCGCTGTATTTGCAACCCGGAATGCCTTAAAAACACTTTCATCGCGTTTTAGCAGTTCAACATTTGATTTGAGCCTTTTTAGGTTATATTCCTGCTTTGAAATTATTTCGGTTCCTATTTTTCTTTCTTTATGTGAGTTCTTTTCATTCTCTTTTTTCTGATCCGCTATCCAACTACTATAGTGATCAATGAAGAAATTGAGATTTTCAATCACCTTATTTTTTGGTAATCCGAAATTTGATAGGTTCCTTATATCTAAAGCTTCCGCTAAAACTGAATCTGATAATTCACCATCAAATTTGTTTTTAACATCTTGAATATCATGATAAGGAACAAATGTCGTTTTAACTTCTTTGTGGTCTTCAGTCCATGTAGCAGAACAATTGTGACCGACTCCATAGTTTTTTACATTACGATAAATAAAATTTAAACGTTCGGCTTCTTCATCAAAAGGGGACATCTCTTCATAAGTTTTGTATGGTAAAATGCTATCTGATAAGACCCTTATACTTGACTGGAAAAGGCACTTTTGATTTAGCTTTTCGAATTTATTGGAAAATCTGTTTGCCGGATGTTTCTGCGAAAGATTAACAAGTTGAATCTTTACATAGGTAGATTTATTGAAAGGGAAGGTCTTAACATTGTACCCAATTTTGAGTTCGCTATGATGATTTCCACTTAAATTTATTTCAATAGGTTTTGGAGTATCTTCAATTGGAACTTCAATTTTGTAAACTTGTTGTTTCCTTTTCCACACCCTACTTATTAATTTTTCTAAGTAGCTTTTATAATCTTTAGCTGAACAATCTTTCAGATTTTCTCTCTTCCTGAATTCATCAAATTGCTTAAACTCACCACTTCTCCCTTTTTTCCCGCCTCGATCGCCCTTCAAGGGCCTTTCCAAAAACATAAATCCATCTTCGTATCTGAGGATTTTGTTAAAAGGCAACTTATATGGGATTCTTTCATCAAAAAAGGATTGATAGCCATTTTCATCTATTCTGATTTTGATCTCTTTCTGGTTAGGTTCATAATATAGCCCAAAAGAAAACTCTACATCCAACTCTTTTACTGGATTATCTACACAAACGGTAAGCCCTATGTTCGTGGGGAAGAAATTATTCTGGCTAATTTTGTTTTCTTCGATTTCTTTAATGTCAGTAGTCGTTTTCACATCAGCTTCTATATCAATCTTATCTTTTTCATATAGAAGCTCATCTGCTTCTTCATCCTCTGGCGTTTCGTTTTGGACTTCTGCTGTATCCAAATCAGATTGAGATAAATCTCCAACTTTATCGTCTTTCAGCGATTTCTCAGGAAATAAGATACCCGTGAAATATCGCTGCAAAGGATAATCAGAAATAATCTCTTCTTCATCAGGTAAGCCCCAGCTATCGGAGCCAGGACCTAACATTCCTTTTTGGATTCTTTCCTGAAACTTATCTCTTGCAATCTGATCTCTGCTGCTCATCTTCTGAAGTCTCAATTATACGAATTTGTTTTATGGCTCTTAAGGGTGCACTTCGATTAACAAAACTCTGAATTTCTTCATTAGAAAATTTACTTAATATATTTCCTCTTTCATTGTAATTTGACATAATATAATCCATAATTTCATCACTTAGATCCCGTCCTAAAGCAATCATTATGCTTCTGTACAATTTTCTGCTCTTTTTTATCTGATCAAAATTCTCATTTAGAGTTTCGCTTTTTATGGTTTGCTTTAAAGCTATTAAATTTATTATTGCGGCAGGAAATCTTTCCTTATCATTCTTATTCAGCCATTTTTTCAAAGTATTTATGTTCTTTAAAGTTGAACCGTTTCTTTGGAGTTGACTCATTAAATCCTCCATTTGATATAGAGGATTTAATGATACTTTCAGCTCAAAATATTCCTTAAGGCAGCTTTTCCAAATTTTGGAATATCTATCAATTTCAGAAAAACGTCCTTCTTTATCTTCGCTTAACGCTATTTGAAATAATTGATCTTTGGTAGCATTGTCATATATTCTAATTTTATCCCCGGAAAGTAAATTCGAGACTCTTTCCCTTCTTTTTTTCCCCTGTTTTGTCTCTATCAATACAGATTTACCACTCTCAAATATTAAAGATTCGAAATTCCTTTCGAAATCTAATTGATAATATATTTGTTCGGTTTGATCATATTCATAATTTTTCCGACCTTCATCTTCAATTTGATAGAATTTTTCAATCATCGCGAAAACATCATCATCAATTTTAGGGTATTTAATGCCTGTAAGTTTAAAGCGATCAGTTGATTTATATTCTCCCATCAATTCTGCTTTATACTTTGATAATAGTTTTTCAACGATTTCAATTTCTGGTGTATATAGCAGACAATGAATTTTATGACTGCTTTGACATAACTTTTTAATTAACTCATAAGGATTTGCACTATAACCAAAAAGTGTTAAGAGATAGATGTTTTTTTGTGTAGTGTAATCATTTTCTTTCTCAAAGAATTCTTTGGGGTTTAATATCTTAATCTTTCTGAAATTTTTATGTTGTTTATACTTTGATACTTCCTCATGCCAAATTTCCTGAAACAATTTTGGAACTAATAAAATATCAATTTTTTCCTGCTGTTGTAATTTTTCAAATTTGGCTAATGGCAAATTTAGAAGGACTTTTTCAAATAGTTCATAAGCGCATTTAATTTTTTCATTTGGATTGATATTTAAATTAAAAAATAATTCTTTGAATAGACTTTCAAGTTCCCTTCTAAATAAATTCTTTACATACTCAATTTGGTTTTTCAATCTGCTGTCAAAGTCAGGCAAGACCAAAGAGAATAAATATATACGGAACTTAAAAATGGAATTTAATTCAATGGTATATTCTTTTCCAAGAGAATCGATAAACAATTCAAACTCACCAATACTTTCCATAAATTGTGGAGCTTCAACCTCAATTTTTTCTAACTGGTAATTTGTTAACTCGTTTAAATAATTGAGTTCAGGTAATGTCCAGTTCCACTTTTTTAACCCTTCAAAATATTCAATATCATCTTTGCCTATGAATATTGCATTTTTAATAACTTCACGCCTGATGTCTTTCTTTACATTTCTAAAAACTTCAGGTTTGTACTTATTAGCACCAATAAAAATAATAGTATCTATTCTTTCTTTTTTGGGAAGTACAAACTCCTTAAAGGCTTCGTAGTCAGGAACGAGATAGATCATAGACTCTATTGGGATATTATCGGTTTCTGTGCCTGTTTTTGAGATATACTTAAATGGAAGCGATTTATGAAAATCCAATTCACAAATATGAGATTCTTTTACTGCGAGAAAGAAGTCTTTTTTCTCGACGATAATTACTGATTTATAAATAAATTTTGACGGCAAGTAATTTCCAACCTTGAAGACATTGTCAAAAAATTTTCTATAATCATCAAAGTTAGTTTTTACCTTTCTATTTGTT
>CAZSOM010000077.1:0-7279 GCA_964608295.1 uncultured Candidatus Cloacimonadota bacterium | reverse complement strand
AGGATAGTTTTTTTTATTTCCTTCTCGCCTTTCCAAACACGGGAGATATTTTAATTTCTAAAAATACCCTGTCGGTAAAGTATCATGGCTAAAAAGCTTTAGAATCCTTTACTTCAGCGCAATTCAAATCTTAATTGAGTGTTTTTGATGTCAAGGTTTTGGTTTTAGAATTGAGTTAAGAACGATTAAAAAAATTAACAACGAACTGAAACGAACAAAAAAATAACTTTAAAAATGAAATAATGTAGTAAAATAATTGACATGAAATAATATTTAAATCTGTTTGTTTCTGTAGATAAGGAAGTGTAAGGTTTTTATATGCTGATACACTTCTGACCCTCTTCTAATATACCTGCACTTCTTTAAATCTTCATTGATTTATTTAACCATTTATTTTAAGGAGTGTATTATGAAAACAATTTTCTTTTTTCTTCTTATCATTTCTTTCTACACTATTTTATTCTCAACCATCATCAATGTTCCTGCAAACCAGCCAACGATCTAGGCTGGAATTAACGCTTCAGTGAATTCTGACACGGTACTTGTTCAACCTGGAACTTATGTAGAGAACATTAACTACAATGGGAAGAACATAACCGTAGCTTCATTATTCTTAACAACCCAGGATACAACATACATTTCACAGACTGTCATTGATGGAAATCAGAATGGAAGTGTCGTAAAATTTGAAAATAGTGAAGATTCAACTGCTGTTTTAACCGGATTAACTATAACAAATGGTAATGCATCTGGGTCGTCACATCCTGATAACTATGGTGGTGGAATTTTCTGTAGAAATAATTCTAATCCAAGTTTGAAAAACATGACCATAATGGATAATTATGCAAGTCTAAGTGGTGGTGGGGTTTGCATAAGTTATTCCAGTCCTGATTTGATGAATATAACGATATCAGGTAATAGCTCATATTTTTTGGCTGGTGGTATTTATTGTAATAATTCCAGTCCAAATCTTCAGGATGTAACAATATCTGAAAATAGTGCAGGAAATGGCGGTGGTATTAGCTTTGCAACCTCTAGTAGTAATAGCCTAGTGAATGTTACAGTATCTAGTAATACAGCAAGAATTAGCGGTGGTAGTATTTTTTATTCTCATTCTAATATTAGTTTAGAGAATGTTACGATAACTGATAATTATGCAGGTTCAAGTGGTGGTGGTATTTATTGTAGCTACAATTCTACTCAGAGTTTTAATCCAATAAATCGATGTAATATATTCATGAATTACGCAGGTTCTGGATGTGAAGTATATGCTTACTATTGCCCTACTATAGACATAATAGTTGATAAATTCACAGTACTCTACTCAGGTGAATATTTTACTTTTCCAATAGATAATTACACTTTTGATATTCTTAATGCTAAAATTGAGCAGGTTGATCAAGATTTATATGTAAGCCCTAATGGTTCTGATAGTAATAGTGGATTAACTGTTGATGACCCACTTCTTACAATTTCTTATGCGTATGTTAAAATTCTTGCTGATATTACAAATCCTCTCACAATTCATTTAGCGAATGGGATTTATTCTCCTTTTGAGACTGGTGAAAGGTTTCCATTAAATTGTAGAAGTTATATTTCATTACTTGGAGAAGATAAGAATTCTACGATTTTGTCAGGTGAGAGTATGTGTGACATTTTAAGTTGCAATAACGATAATAATTTTTCCATAGAGAACATAACAATTCAGGAAGGAGAAAAGGGAATATCCTTTCTTAATTCTAGTCCAAGTTTATTGAATGTTGCCATATCAGGCAATATTGGATGAATCAGTTGTCAAAATAACTCAAATCCGACTCTTGTAGATATTACAATATCAAATAGTTTTGGTGCAAGTGGGATTTCCTGTAGTAACTCCTCACCGAATTTAGAGAATGTACCCATATCAGGTAATATGGGTATCGATTGTGGTTGAATTTACTGCAGTAACTCCTCTCCGAGTTTGGTGAATGTAACAATATCTGGTAATTCTTCTGAATTATTTGGTGGTGGTATTTATTGTTTTGCTTCTAATCCGATTTTAGAAAATGTAATTATAACAGGTAATTCTGCTTATTATAATGGAGGTGGAATTTACTGTTATTTTAGCGACCCGATTTTACAGAATGTAATCATATCAGGTAATACTGCTGATTATGGTGGAGGTCTTTACAATTCTGATAATTCCAATCCGACTATAATAAATTCCATTTTGTGGAATGATTTACCTTATGAGATAAATGATCCATTTGGTTTCGTATCAGTTACTTATTCGGATATCCAAGGAGGTTGGACGGGAACTGGTAATATTGACGAAGATCCTTTATTCGTAGACCCTTTAGCAGGTGATTTTCATTTAACTGAAAATTCACCTTGTATTGATGCTGATGATCCTGCCTATCCACTCGATCCCGATAATACAATTTGTGATATGGGGACTTTCTATTATCATCAGGATCAATATATAATTGTAGAGGAAATCTATCCTGAACCAGACTCACTCACAATTACCGAAGGAGATAGTATAAATTTTTATATTTATGCTATTGATCCGGATGGGAATCCAATTGAATACATTTGGGAACTTGATGACGAGGTTGTCTCTATTGATAGCTGTTACACTTTCTACACTGATGAAAACTCAGCAGGTGTATATCAAGTAGTACTAAATATTACAGATAACTATCAACCACCATCTAGAGATACATTGAACTTTGTGTGGGAAATAGTTGTGGAAGATGGTGTAACGACACAAGAATTATTACCTGCTTTAACCACTATTTACCAGAACTACCCTAATCCATTTAATCCAAACACTACAATCGAATATTCTCTCAAAAATGATTCCAAAGTTTCATTTAATTTCTATAACATCAAAGGACAAAAAGTAAAACAGCTTGTCAGAGATCAGCTTTCAGCAGGTCAGCAATCAGTTTTATTGAATGGAAAAGATGATAACAATAAATCAGTCTCTTCAGGAATTTATTTTTATAAATTGAAAACTGGAAAGTTTGAGAAGACGAGAAAGATGATTTTATTGAAATAGAATACTAGACTAAGAATTGATTTCTCATCACAAACAATGCAGCCTTTTATTAAAACTAAAAATAAGTTATTTGTTAATCTCCAAAATATCTAAAACAAAAGCATATGTTAGAGCGATCTCTTTTAGATAGTCATAACGACCTGAAGAACCACCATGTCCAGCATTCATATTAGTTTGTAATAGAAGAAGATTATCATTTGTTCTATTTGCACGTAATTTAGCTACCCACTTGGCAGATTCCCAATAATTCACACGAGTATCATAAAATCCTGCTAAAGCAAGAATGTGAGGATAATCCTGCGGAATCACATTATCGTAAGGGGAGTAGGAACGGATATAATTAAAATAGATCTCAACATTTGGATTACCCCATTCTTCGTATTCACTCACAACTGCTGAGAGAGTTGGATCCAACATGGAATTTAGCACATCGACAAAAGGAACATCAGCGATCACTCCAAAAAAAAGGTCGGGACGCATGTTTGTAACTGCACCAACCAACAGACCACCAGCACTACCACCATCAATGATTATCTTACCACCATAATTTCCCTGTTTCAGGAATTCTGCACAAGCGATGAAATCGGTGAAAGTATTTTTCTTATTAAGCATTTTACCCTGATCATACCAATATTCGCCCATCTCTTTTCCACCTCGCACATGAGCAATTGCATAAACGATTCCCCGGTTAAGAAGACTTAATCTGGAAGATGAAAAATAAGGATCAAAAGAATCACCATAAGCACCGTAAGCAGTTAAATAAATAGGATTACTACTATCTTTACTGAACATGTCCTTATTGTATAGAAGTGAAATAGGAATCTCTGAACCATCTTTCGCTTTAGTGTAAATTCTTTCAGATGCATAGTCCTGAGGATTATAATCACCAAGTACTTCTTGCTGTTTCAATAATGTCTTCTCTTTAGTATCCATATTATAATCATAAACCACATAAGGTGTTACCAGTGATTCATAGGTAAAACGAAGTAGGGGAGAATCAAATTCAGAACTACCCCAGGTATAGAAGGTATAAATAGGTTCAGGAAAATCTACATAATGTTGATCACCATTTTTCAAATTAATTATTCTGAGGGCTTCAATTCCCTTTTCACGTTCGGTCAAGATTAAATGATCTTTGAAGACCTCGGCTAGCAACAAAACATTGGAACGAGTTGGTACTACTTCCCGCCAGTTTTCCTGAGAAGGTTTTAGAACTGGTGTGATCATAAGTTTATTGTTTTTTGCATCTTTGTTTGTTATTATGTAGAAATTTTCTTCATGTGATAAAACATAGTAATCATGTCCTTCACATCGTGGTTCAATTAATTGAAATTCACCATTAGCATCATCTGTGCTAAGAAACCAGCGTTCAGTTGTGGTCTTACTGGCAGTTCCAAGAATGATATACCTTTTATTTCTTGTTTTACTCAACCAGACCCAAAAACGTTCATCATTTTCAATAAACATTAATTTATCATTCATAGGGTCAGTTCCAATTTTGTGTCTTAAAATTTTATGAGTTCTTCCGGCTGGATCAGAAATTGAATAGAAAATCGTTTTATTATCATTAGCCCAAGTAATATCACTCACAGCTGGAATGCTGTCTCGCAAATATTTTCCATTACGTAGATCTTTGATGACAAGCGTGTAATCTTCAGCTCCAGTCGTATCTACTCCATAAGCAAGATAATTATGATCAGGACTAACTTTAAGTTCTATGATTGAATAGAATTCATGTCCTTCAGAAAGTTTATTGAGATCAAGATATATCTCTTCACCCATATATGGTTGTATTAATTTCCTGCAGAATATTGAATATTGTTTACCCTCTTCTTTTTTTGAATAATACAAATAATTATCTACTTTGGTTGGAACACTTTGATCGGTCTCTTTAATCCGACCAATAAATTCATTGTAAAGAAAGTTTTGAAGTTTTTCAGTTTTTTTAAGAACTGCATTAGTGAATTTATTTTCAGCATTAATGTATTCAAGAACTTCCGGTTGATGGCGTGTTTTATCTTTGAGCCAGGCATAATTATCTATAAGTTCTACTCCATGAATGCGAATAGTATCAGGTAAAACTTTTGCAATTGGTGGATGAGGTTGAATATTACAGCCAATCAATAAAAGTACTGTAAATAAGATCAAAATTTGTTTTTTCATAATTCCTTTTGTTTGAATTAATTTATTGAATTTTATTGTATTTTATACGGTGAAAAGTAATCATCTTCTAAAAACTATTTGAGAAACATCACTGATTTAGCTCTTTTAATAGTTCAACTGCTACTTCTTCATCATCTTTTGAAACGTAAAATTCTACTTTACCAATATCAGCACTAAAGGCAAAACTAAATTGTCCACCAAGAATGCTTTGCATATGTTCACCTTGTACTAAATATTCGATATCAGCATTGATAAGAACAGACTTTATGATTGCTGTTAAACCAAGATCTGAGCTTTCAAACACTTTAACAAAATCAGACGTAGTATCTTCTGCTTTGTCAGGTACCAAAAGTTCATTGCAAACGGGACAATGCAGTTCGCTAGTATTGAAGATTTTCTTACATTTAGTGCAGTACATTACTATCCAATAAAATTGGTAAAATTTTATTACTATTTTCAAAATTGAAGTTTTCTTTTTCAAAAACTTCAATACAAGAGATAACTACATCAGGTTGATAAAAGATACCACTGTTTTGTTTGATCTCACTTAGAGCTCTCTCTATAGGAAAAGCAGCTCTGTATGGTCTGTGTGAAGCCATAGCTTCAACGACATCGGCAACCATAAGAATTTTTGCTTCCAACATAATATCGTTCCCGATTAATCCATTTGGATAACCAGAACCGTCTATCCGTTCATGATGTTGTAGTATTATATTGGCAATTGGCCACGGGAAATCAATGTTTTTAAGTATGTCATAGCCAGATTGTGGATGACATTTGATCAGGTTGAATTCGGCAGATGTTAAATGACGAGGCATACTTAGAATTTCAGCTGGAATGGATATCTTGCCAACATCGTGGATCATTCCTACCATGTAAATGCCTTCTACTTGCTGCTCTGATAATTTCATATTCGCAGCTATTGCTTTTGCCAGTATAGCGACTCTTCGCTGATGTCCAGCTGTATACGGATCTCGTGTTTCAACAATCAATTCTGTTGCATGGATGATTCCGGTTAAAGTTTTTTTTAATTTTGTAAGAGTATGAAGAAGATCATGCTCTAAAGTTTTATATTGAGTAATTTCAATACCAAGACCTAAGATGCCAATCACTTTTCCGTCATTATCAAAACGTGGAGTTAAAGTCATCCTACTCCATAGATGTTCACCATGTTTTGTGATTTGAGGTAATTCGCATTCAGCTTGTTGTTTTGTAGTAAATATCTTCTTACTTACCTTTTGCGCTTCCTTCTTTGCTTCAGTTCCATCATAAATAAAACTAATATTTTTTCCAATAACTTCACTTGATTTATATCCAAAAATGTTTTCAGCACCGTTATTCCAATATTGAATATTATGGTCAATATCAGTAGATATTATTGATACAGACGAAGAACTCTCAAGAATATTTGAAAGGAGTCTTTCATCCTTAATTTTTGTTGAAGATTTCATGTCTTTCTGAACTGGATCAGAATAATCTTTTTTTGATTTCACATTACACTCCGTTTCCAATTTAAATCTCTACTCTATTTCTTCCAAGATGTTTAGCTTTGTAAAGGATTTTATCTGCAGCCTTAAGAACTTTCTCTGGTTTTGTTAGAGTTTCGCTATATTCTGCTATGCCGATACTTATGGTTATAGCAGCTTGTTTACGGTTTTTCAAAGATTGTTTACCACGGTTTTTTGGTGTAGTAGATTTTCTTTTATATGAGCGTAAAATAAAATTTGATGATGCAATATCTTTTCTGAATGTTTCCATGAAAGGTTTTGCTTCCTGAACTGATTTACCAGGAAAAATTGTTGTGAATTCTTCTCCACCAAATCGGAAGGATTTTGAACTCCCACCAACCTCATTTAACTTTCCTGCTACCATTTTCAGAATTTGATCACCAATTTTATGGCCATATTTATCATTAATTCTTTTGAAGTGATCTATATCCAGCATTGCAATTGAGTAGTTTTTGTTTAGAGTAGATAATGTGTCATTTAAACTTCGACGACCGTGTAATCCTGTTAGTTCATCTATATAAGCCATGAAAAAGGATGTTTCAATTGTTGTAATGAGCAGGATTAG
>CAZSOM010000076.1:0-7434 GCA_964608295.1 uncultured Candidatus Cloacimonadota bacterium | reverse complement strand
ATAATTCCATTACCTCTGATTACCAGCTTGATATTGTTCCTTTTCGAAATTGATACTGCTTTTCTTAAGCTCATTCCGATTAGATTCGGCATTAGACTAGAATCTAAATCTGTTTCCGTGTTTTCTTGTTTGCTGGCAAGATTAAGAATTATATTTTCTTTGCTATCAAATGAAGTATTGGGTTTTGGGTATTGATCAATTACTTGATTTAATTGATTTTCACCGCATACAACGAAATTAATTCCTGCTTTATTAAGTATTTTTTTTGCATTTTCTAAAGGTATGCCTGTCACATCCGGTGCAAAGATAAATTTCTTTTCATCTTCCTTCACCTTTGCTATTATATCGGAATCAGGAAGGTTAACGATTTTCTTTACAATTTCCCTGAAAGTGGGAACAGCAGATTGTGCTGCATAATAGGAATAATCTTCATATTCCGCTTCATCGTAGACAATTACCATCACATATTGAGGATTATCAACCGGGAAGAAGCCGGCAAAGATAGAAGTATACTTCTCCTTTTCGTATCCGACTTTACCACTAATTGCCTTTTCAGAAGTACCGGTTTTGCCTGCTATTGTAAGGTAATCTAATTTTGTTGGTGTTCCAGTTCCATAATCTACAACACTTTTCAAAAAAACTTTTAACGTATCAAGAGATCGTTTATCCGAAATTGTTCGCATTTTTTTTGGTTTGTATGATTTAACGATTTTATCGTTCTTACCCTTGATCTCTTTAACCAGATGAGGTTGCATCACCTTTCCACCATTTGCCAGACAGCAATATGCATTCGCAAGTTGCAATGCTCCTACAGAAATTTCCTGTCCAAAGGAAATAGAGTGAAGCGAAAAGCCCTGCCAATCTTTAAGTTTCCTTAAGATGCCCGGTGTTTCACCTGAGATATTGGAACCGGTTTTATGACCGAATCCCATTGCGATCATGCGTTCATATAAAACTTCATTACCAATTTCCTCAACTATCCTGCTAATTCCCACATTACTTGAGTGGGCAATAATATCTTTAAAACTAAGTGTTTTGAATTCATGATCATCTTTAATTATACGCTCTTCTGACTCATATTCCAGGTGATAATCTGTACAGTCAATAATATCTGACGGTTTATAGATGTTTTTTTCTAAGGCAAGAAGAGCTGTGATAGGCTTGAGAGTTGAGCCTGGTTCAAACATGAACGAAGCTGCAGTATTTGTAACGGCTCGCAGTTCTCTCGCAGATTTCCTTTTATGATTTTTATTGAGACCAGCCATAGCCAGGATCTCACCTGAATTTGGTTCCATGATGATCCCAATTGCATTTTCTGCTTTATAATCTTTCAGACCGGTTATTAATTTTTCTTCTAAGATTTCTTGAATATTTTTATCTATCGTTAGATAAACTGAGTTTCCAGGTTCTGCTGTCTTTTCTTTGAGGAACAGATGCGGGATAATTCGATTATTTGCATCGTAAATTGTTTCCCGCCAGCCGACTTTTCCGGCTAGTTGCTCATTATAGGTTGCTTCAATTCCATTTTTCCCACATGTTGTGTAAACAGATTTTCCTGAACTATTTTGATTTTTATCCGCTATTATACCCAGGAAATTAGAACCAAGTTTATTTTGGGGATATGAACGTTGAATTTTGCTGAATGAAGTTACGAGTCCCTTGATCTTTTCTTTGGTAAATTCTTGTTTGATGATGTGAAGCTGGTTTTCAGAAATATCTTTTGCCAGATAAATGCTTGAATTATATGGTTTTTTATTTAATTTTTTTAGAAGTGAATTATAATTTGATTTACTATTGTCCGCTATGATCTGGGCTATTTTTTTGAATATATTTTTTGATGTATCTTTTGAGTTTCTCTTACAATCATCAATTATAGCACTTCTATCTATATCTAATTGATAAAACTTGATCGAGCTTACAAGTAGTTCCCCTTTACGATCATAGATATTTCCACGCTCAGGGATCAAAATCTCTTTGCAAGGATTATGCCTGATCTGTACGGTATTTTTTAAATGATGTGCATCTAAGATTTGAATTGAGAAAAGATAAACTACCCAGATAAGTATTACTACAAAATTGAAAATAATAAAAAATTTGATTCTTGTATTCATGCTGAATACTGGTTTGAATGTTTGAAAGAATCTGTCATCTGGTTAGAGCTTCAGCTGAAGGAACAATATAATCAATCAACCGGAATGTTTTTTTCTTAGAGTCGAATTTAATTGTATGAATATTATCATTATTGGTGGGGAAGAACATATCCAGTTTTGCAGAGGCGAGTTTTTGAATTCTATCTCTTGAACTAAGTCTACTCTGTGTTGTGATCAATGATAGATTTTCAACCTTTTGGGCTTGATATTCCTGGCGCGTTGCATCAAACTCACGGCCATTATTTATAATAATATGCTTATTGCAGAAATGACAAAATATCCCAACTACAATTAATGCAGCAATTACAAGGACTTTCCAGTTCATACTACCTCCTTCTTCTCAGCTATTCTAAGTTTTGCGCTTCTGGCACGCGGATTACTATCGATCTCCTCTTGAGAAGGGACGACAGGTTTTCTTGTTAATATTTTCAAGGTCGATTTTTTATCACAAACACATTTAGGAAATTCCGGTGGGCACAAACATGACTTCTCTTCATATTTGAAAAGATTCTTCACAATTCTATCTTCCAAGCTATGATAGGAGATAACCACTAATCTGCCACCTGGATTTAATATTTTTACACTTTCTTCCAATGCTGTTTGCAATACTTCCATTTCTTTGTTAATGTAGATCCGCAGTGCCTGGAAGATCCTGGCTTTTGCCTTAATACTCTTTTTTGAAACAATACAGTTCTCAATGATTTGAGAAAGCTGCAAAGTTGTTTCGATCTCATTTTGTTCTCGTTTCAGGATGATGTTCCGGGCAATTCTAGGGGATTCTTTCTCCTCTCCATAGTTACGGAAAATTTTCGTCAGGTCTTCAAAGGAGTAAGTATTCACAACATCTGCTGCAGTAAGCTCAGTTTCTTGATCCATTCTCATATTTAATTTTCCATCACCTGAGAAACTGAAACCGCGCGATGGATCGTTAATTTGATGGGAGGAAACACCGAGGTCAAACAGGATGCCATCGATTTTTTTGATTCTCTCAAGAGCCAAACCTGTTCGAATATTAGCGAAATTTTCTTTGATCAAAACGAACTGTTCAGAATATTCCTCTTTCAACGTTTTACTTTGAGCTATAGAATCCGGATCTTGATCGAAAGCGAATAATTTAAGGTCTTTTCCACTTTCCAATATTTTCCGGGCATGTCCACCGCCACCGAAGGTTGCATCTACATAGATCTTCCCATCCTGCAGATCTAAAGCTTCCAGGCATTCATCCAGTAATACTGGAACGTGATATTCTTTCACTATTGATAATCCATTGAATTAAATGCTTGCCTGTGTTCTTCCAAACGCTGCTGACGGAATTTCTCATATATTTCCGGATTCCATACCGAGATATAATTTCCAGAACCTTTGATCACAACCTTGTCTTTTATATTTGCTATCTCTAAAAGTTCTGTGCCAATCTTGATCCTGCCGTTGTTTTCTATCTTCTGCTCGGCTGTTGCAAATATTCTCAAGTTAGAAAGTAACTGCTTATCACGTTCATTTCCATTTTTTAATGATTCTATTTTCTCATTCCAGTTATCCAGCGGATAAATTGCAATATCTGTGTTAGGACCAAGTGTGATGACAACAGTTTGATTTACTTTAGGATCAAACTTCCTTTTGAATACAGCTGGAATAGTTATCCACTTAAGTTTATTAACCGAATTCTTAAACGTACCTAAAAATTCACCAGACATCGCATCCTCCTTGCCATTTGAGAAAAAATGAGAATCTTTGAGAAACTCTGGGTCAAACATGAGATATTTCTGAGGTAAGTCAAGTTTTTTTTGAGTTGTTTTGAGTTTTTCAGTATACCATTAAATAACTTTTGCCTAGTAAGTTGTAAAATGTCAGGAGGTTTGTCATTTTTTGTGGCAGCAGTTTGTCATTTTATGCCAAACCTATGTGATTATTATCCTCCTAATGGTTGGAATTGTTTATGTGGAGTTGAGCAGCTTACTCAGGAAGAAGCTGAAAGCGATCCAATGTTTGGCAAAGAACCCGCAGATGTTCATATCGTTGAGAATTTTAGGAATAATCCAGGGAAAGATAGAACTATCTGGGGTGATTGGTTGGAGGATAGATTAAATTAATTGTTCAGAAGAAATAAAAATGTGGTTTAACTTATGCTTGAGATATTTCTCAAACTTTCCGATAATGTATAAAAAAGCCCCGGAAACTCCGGGGCTTTTTTTTTATTTTATTCTATTTTTTTTTTAGGTCCTTACAAAAATCTATACATTTAATAGAGGGTACTCTAAATGTCATAACTGTTTTCTTCTGAAAATTTGTGATACAGAAATCTCCTAATAAAATTACATCCATACCAATCAATATATTAATAGATGAATCTGCGCTTATACTTTGAAGTTCAGTTACACGAGCATTTATCCGTACATTTTCATTGTTTAATGTTAGAGTAATGGCATAAACATTTACGATACATTCAGTATGAACACCTTTGACTTTTGTTTTTGAAATGGGTTTCAACCCTAATTTTTTTGCTGCATTCTTAGTAATGCATGTATTAGTTGCGCCTGTATCCCAAAGGGCTTTGGTTTTTAGAGTTTTTATTTTAGTTGGATTAGTTTCATTTGAAGCAGTCACATCAGAAACTATTATGGGTGAAAAACCATTAAAAGATTGAGTAATTGCGTGAACTTTCAATTTCATGTATGAGATTTAGACAAACACTGCACGTGAATGAAACGTTTGTGTATAATTATCCTCTCCAGGTGTACATTCTTGAATAAGAAAAGTTCCAATTTCATACTTATCAAGAGCCCATTTTAAGGCATTGTCGAAAGAATCAAGGGCTCCTTCTACTTTCTTACCCTTGATGACTAGGAATTTTCCTTCATATTCTTTCAACAATTTTTTTTGATTCTTAAGATAAAATTCGAATTCATCATTCAACATTTTTCCTTCCTTGCTAATAGATAATCTAATTACTTTTCTATCAAAATGCAACTATTTCCAATTATGCCATATAGGGAATTTTGTACGCTAAATAGTTAAGGATAGTTATTACTTTGCTGACATTCATAAATTCTCCTTACCTTCCTAACTTCCTAACTTACTAACTTACTAACTTACTAACTTACTAACTTACTAACTTACACAAAATGGTTATCCGGATTAGAATGTGTCAAGACAAATATGCCCACAATGCCCTTAGATGTACTAGAGAGTCCTTATCTGTTAAGTGTTTACAGGTTTGTCATTTTTCTATTGAGACGCAATATCTTGCGTCTTTATTTATCCTTATCTTCATTCTTGGTCAGTTGGTTTTCATGCTTTTACCTAAGAAAGTTAAGATCATTGAGAAAAAAAGACTGAATAAATAATACATATATTATTGTTACTCTCGATAGTATATCATAGAAAAGAATTCTGGATTTTAGTTTAAGGTTAATTATTTTTGACTTCAATAATCATTTAATCCTTTAATTTCAATTCTTCCAAAATTCATCTTATTTTGCCATAATCAAAAATTATACTTGCGGTAAAATAACAAATTGTAATTTTTGATAAATCGGATTTAAATAGGTGTGATTTAAGTAAAATTGCGGTGAGGTTGGAATATGCAGAAAGATGTAAACATCTTGATTGTTGAAGATGAAATTATTATAGCAAATGATATAAAAATGTCCTTAGAGAAGTTTGGTTATCACATCACCGATATGGTTAGAACCGGAGAAGTTGCTTTGGAAATGGTGAAAGAAACAGATCCTGACTTGGTTTTGGTGGATATCAAACTTAATGGCAAGCTGGACGGTATTGACATCACTAAGATTATTCAACAGGAATACCATATTCCCGTGATCTATATCACAGCTTTTTCCAATCAGAAAACACTTGATAAGGTCAAGTTGACTGCACCTTATGGTTATATAACCAAACCATTTGAAGATAAGGAACTATTCACATCAATAGAAATGGCACTTTATAAATCATTGCTTGATAATGCTTTAAGAAAAGCAAAAAATAAAATTGAACAGCTTCACACTGTTGCAATCAAGTTGGTTACCTGTGAAAATGTTAAGATCACCTTTAAAGAGACAGAAAAAGCATTAAATGAAATTTTTGGCATTAATGATTTTGCCTTTTACAGAAGAGAGAATGATAAACTGGTATTAAAGACGGAAAGAACCTTAAGCGTATTTAAACCTAAAAATGGGATATCTGAAGGTATTATTGGTAAGATCTTCAAATCTGATAAAATGTGTATCTATTCTCAACAAAATGATTTTATTTCTTTTGAACCAGAATGGGAAAACATAGGGTCAGCGATCGGCTGCAGGATTGGAGACGAAGATCTGTTTATTGCAGTTTCTTCCATAGAAAAAGCATTTGATGAAGAACTGGCAGAAATGCTCGATATTCTTTTCCGACATACAAAAGAAGCTTTAAATAGAATTGAGTATGAGAATCTCCTAAAAAAGAAAGCAGTTATCGATCCGCTCACACAGCTATACAACAGGCTTTATTATGATCAAGCGATCAAGTATGAAGTCAAACTTGCTCTACGCTACAATAATGATATTGGATTTATCATCATTGATATTAATAACCTGAAAAAAATAAATGATGAGCATGGTCACAGTATGGGAGATGAAGCCATTAAATTTATTGCTTCCCTGCTTATATCTGGAGCACGTGATTCGGATATAATTATCCGTTTTGGTGGAGACGAATTTCTTTTTATGCTTCCTAAAACGGGAATAGAAGTTAAAATTATTGAAAAACGTTTAAAAGAAGCTATTGTTGTTTTTAATAAAAAAAGCGAACTACCATTTCCAGTAACCTTTGCTATTGGTAGTTCTTTCTGGAATACAGATATGAAGAAAAGTGTAGAAGATATAATAGCAGAAGCGGATGTTGAGATGTATGTAGACAAACGTAATTCAGCGCGAAGCAGGAACGCAAATGGACAATAAAACAATACTTGTTGTTGAAGATGAGAAGATCATTGCGGAAGATGTAAGGACTATTCTGGAAAGATTTAACTACACAGTTCCGGAAGTTGTATCCAGTGGTGAAAAAGCAATTCAAAAAGCAGCAGAGCTAAAACCTGATCTTATTCTTATGGATATCATGATCGAAGGAAATATCAACGGTCTTGAAGCAGCAAAACAGATTTACAATGAATTTAAGATACCAATAATTTTTCTTACAGCTTATGCGGATGAGGATATTTTAGAACAAGCCGCTGAATCATCTCCCTATGGTTATTTGATTAAACCTTTTGAAGATAGAGAATTGCGTGCTACGATTGAGATGGCAT
>CAZSOM010000075.1:0-7480 GCA_964608295.1 uncultured Candidatus Cloacimonadota bacterium | reverse complement strand
TGAAAGAAGCACTACAACTTGATTAACTGATGACCCATGTACTTTTCTAATACCGATCTCTTTGGTTCTCTGCTCAACCATGAAAGCAGCAAGCCCAAATAATCCCAGACATGAAATAATAACTGCTAAAACTGTGAAATAATTAAAGATTTCATTTTTTTTGATTTCCATTTTATAGGTTTCATTGAATTCATCGTCGATGAAACTATATCCAACTTCCTCATCGGTCTCATAAAATTCTTGAATAGTTTTTGTGATTGTAGATATGATTTCACTGATGTTGCCGGGTTTGATTTTAACAAAGGAAGTATAGCACTTAGCTGGATCATTATAGATGATCAACGGCTCAATGTCATAATAGTAACTTCTAAAATTATGGTCTTTTATTATTCCTATGATTTTTAAAGTTCTAGTCCCGTCACTACTAATGAAAGTAATTTCCTTGCCTATAGGTTCTTCTAGATCCATTTGTGAGACGGCTGTTTCATTAACTATCAATCCGGTTAGCTCATCATTTTTCGAACCTTTTCTAAAGTTGCGTCCCTGGATAATATCAATCCCAAAGAGATCCAGATAATCAGAATCAGCAGAAGTCCCCCACATCTGTCTGCTTCTAATTGAATCTTTTGTTGCCCACTCAAAATTGAATAAAGCATATATGTTTGAGGGAGAATACGATGCTATTGATACATTTTTCAACCTGAGGAAGATTTATTAATTCTTCTTTTAACTCATCAGTAACACCCCATCCCAATCTTATAACATGTTCTTTATTAAATCCCGGATTTCTGTTTCTAAGATATTTCAGTTGTTTATTGATTACGAGAGATGAGATTATAAGAATTAAAGACAATGTGAACTGAGAAATCACTAAAATATTTTTGAAATAAATTTGGATTTTATTACTTCGAAATCCTTTTTTTAAAATTTTCACAGGTAAAAGGGAAAATAAGAATAGAGCAGGATATATTCCTGAAATTAATCCTGTAAAAATGGATATGATGAGAATTCCAGCATAAAAAATAAGGTCCAGATATCTCCATGAGAAGGATTTTCCAGAGATATCGTTAAATGCAGGTAAAATAGCTAAAACCATAATTAAGCCAATTATCATGGCTAAGAATGAGATAAACAGAGATTCAGTTAAGAATTGTGAGATTAATTGTTTTCTTTCTGCCCCTAATACTTTTCTCATACCAATCTCTTGAGCTCTTTTGATGGAAGCAGCTGTAGAAAGGTTTGTGAAATTTATGCAGGCAATGATAAGTATAAAAAAAGCAAGTAATGAGAATAATTGAACTTGTTTTTTTTCTCCGGTTAAACCAATATTATAAGCATAAGATGAATTTAAATATACATCATTTAACGGTTGAATGAAAGTCCAGCCATAATAATCCATTTCCTTAAGTAGATCATCCAGCTTCTTTTTTATTGATAGGGGAGTTACGTTATTTTCGAAAAGAAGATAAGTTGTATATGCTCGAAAACCTCGCTCTTCAAGATGCTTGTCAAACTCTTTTTCTATAGATAACGGTATGATACAATCAACTTGCAAATGTGAATTACTTGGGAAATCTTCAATAATACCAGTAATTGTTAAATCATAATAATTATTACTAATGGTTTTCCCAATTGGGTTTCCATCTCCAAAAAGTTGTTTTGCCATCGTCTCGGTGATGATAGCAGAAGCCGGATCGCTAAAAGAGGATTCGATATCTCCAACGATAAAAGGATAAGAAAATATCGAAAAAAAGCTGGGTTCAGTAGGTAAAACAGAAAAAGGTCCCATATACTTGTCATCATAGTAAATAGATTCATCTCTAAAATACTTACATAAAACGGATTCAAGGATTTCCGGCATTCTTTCGACAAGCATATCTCCCACTAATGCATCGTGTTTACCGATCAATGTTGTTGTTTCAAGCTCAATATTCGAAGTGATCCGATAAATGTTATCATAGTTTTCATTGAATCTATCGAAGCTTAATTCATCATGTACCCACATCAAAATTAAAATTGAGCAAGCCATTCCAATTGCTAAACCTAATACATTGATCAGAAAAAACAAAGGTCGTTTCTTTATACTGCGGATTGCAATTTTGATATAATTCTTAACCAAGATTCCTCCAGATTCTAATATGTGCAGCTAATGCCACGTTCTTCTTGCTTTTCTCTCAATCTGAATGTGGGTGCTTTTATTAGCAGCATCTTTCATTTCAACAGCAAACATTTTTTCACAGCTTCGGTTTTTCCATTTATATTTAATTTATACAAGTATAATCCTGAACTCACAGATTTGCCTATTTCATCATTTCCATTCCAGATAATTGAGTGAGAACCTTTAGTAAATTTGTTATGAATAATAGTATTGATTTTCTGACCTCTTATATTATAAACTGAAAGATCAATTTTTGAATCATTTTGGATTGAAAATTCAATTGTTGTGGATGGATTGAAGGGATTAGGGTAATTTTGATTAAGGTTTGTAACTAACGGAATTAAATCACTATCAACTCCTGCAATTACATTCTGATTTTCGTAAGCGCCCATATCAATTCTACCGCCATAAACTCGAGGATTTCCAATTATATCAAATTCTGGTAGATTTAATCCAGTTAAATCTGGTGTTCAGCGTTTACACATGGAGACATATTATTGAGTCTATATGGATTAGCTCCTGTTCCCGTAAACATAGGTAATTCATTAATATTTCCTTCCAACCAGTAAACCGTACCATTATTATTAGTGGCAATTCCAGTTTCACCATACTGTACATCCGAATATGAACTTGTGATTGAATTAGGTTCATCTGAAGAAGCAAAATAGATCTCTGTAGGTGAACTATTCCAAACTATGCAATTAATAAGTTCAACATCCGAATCTGACAGACAGTAAAACCCACCACCTTCATTTGCTGAATTATCTACTATTGTTACATTAATAAAACTTGGATCAGCACCAAAGCAATAAATTCCACCTCCCATTGAAGTTGCAGAATTAGCGCATATTAGAACATTAATTAAACTCGGGTTTGACTCCATGCTGCAATAAATACCTCCACCAATATAGGCTAAATTGCATCTTATAATTACACACTGTAAAGTTGGATTTGAATATCCCATACAAAATATCCCACCACCCACATCTGCAGTATTGTTAGATATTGTTACATATTCCAAACTTGGTGAGGAATCCGACATACAGCAGATTCCACCTCCCCATCCATCAGTATTTGTTACAGTATTGTCAGAGATCTCAACATTGAATAAACTCGGATTCGAATTTCCAAGACAAAATATACCCGCTCCACTTTCAGTGGCTTCATTGGCTGTTATACTAACATTTTCTATTATAGGGTTAGATACATCTAAAAATATACCACCGCCAGTTGTTGCAGAATTACCTGTTATCGTAACGTAATTTAAGGTAGAATTAGAAAGATAGCAATAAATTCCACCACCAATATCACCAATATTATTTTCAATATTTACACTATTCAAGGTTAGGTCTGAACTTTCGCAATGTATTCCACCGCCTTCACCTGCTGCTGTATTGCCGAGTATATTTACATTTTGCATGCTCAAATTAGAACCTAAAGCACAAAGTAATCCACCTCCTGCTAAAGCATCATTATTAGAAATGGCAACATTCTCTAAACTCGGGTTACAATTATTAAAACAATATATTCCACCTCCATCAGCATTAGCAGAATTACCTGTAATATTAATGTTTGCCAAACTTGGGTTTGAGTAAGCTCCTATGATAAGCCCACCGCCATTGTATAAGGCAGAATTATTTATTATGAGCAAATGTTCTAAAATCGGAGATGAGGCGTTAACACAGCCAATTCCTCCTCCACTGGTTAGGCTATACCCGTTTGTAATTGTGAATCCAGATAACATTGCGATCTGCGTTTCTCCATTCTCAAATCTAACAACACTTCCATTCTGATCACCATCAATAATAGTCTCATCAATATACGTTGAGTCTTGTGTTGTTAAGAACAAAGAAGCAACAGTTATGTTTTTTCCATTGTAGTTAATGTTTTCTAAATATGTGCCTGATTCTACAAGAACAGTATCAGCATCAACTGCTGCATCTATTCCCGCCTGTATTGTTAGCTGATCAGTAGGTACGTTAATTATAGTTGCTGATAAATTCAAGACAACGATTAAACTTATAAAAATAATAAAAACTTTCATTCTTACCTCCAATTTCTATTTCATAATTTCACATTTCACATTCATTTAATCCGACAACACGTGTTAACTACATTTATTACTTCAACATTAAACACTTTTTCACGGCTTCGACTTTACCATTAATTTTCAACTGATAATAATAAACTCCTGAACTCACAGGTTTTTTGAATTCATCAACTCCATTCCAGATGATCGAATGCGAACCTTCCGTGTATGCTTCATCAGTTAATGTTTTGATTTTCTGTCCTTTAATGTTAAAAATTTTAAGTTCAATATTAGAATCATTTTGAATTGAAAACTCAATTGTTGTGGATGGATTGAAAGGATTGGGGTAATTTTGAACAATAATATTATTTATTTGTAAATTATCATCAGCATTTGTATTCTGCTGGATATAACAGTGGATTCCACCGATTTTATCCCCTATAAGAAGGTCAAGATAACTATCCTCATTAATATCAAGACAACAAGGTGAAGAATACTCGCCAACATTAATACCTCCAAAATTTTCAGTTTGCAATCCAAAAGAATATGATCCAATTTCATTCTGTTTATAATGAAATATCTTTCCCCAACGTTCTCCGATAAGTAGGTCAATATATCCATCATTATCAATATCGTAAAAACTTATGCTTCTATCTCTATAGTTTTCGATAGAATTAAAAGATTCCGAAATTAGAGTAAATGACATTGAATTCATTGTATCCTGTTCGTAATGTACAATAAAGCCATCGGAAAAATGATAATGGATAAGCATATCTAAAAGATTATCATGGTCAATATCATATAAAACGGGCTTCGAATAGGCTCCTTGATTAATCTCACAAAAATAATCTGATTCAAATGAAAAGAGTAAATGATCGTCCTGATCCTGCTTTAGATATTCCAGTTTTCCACTATTATTTCCAATTAGCAGATCAATAGATCCATCTCCGTCAATATCTGCAACACAAGGGGCTGATATCCATCCCGCATCAACACCATAAACATTAGCTCCATGATACTCAAATTCAAGTGAATTTACATCTTCTTGTTCGTAATGGGAAATATCCGAATGACCACAAGCGAATAAATCCATTAGCCCATTATTATCAATATCACACAAACGTGGTGCACGACTGTAGATACCATTGAATTGCTCATTAATAAGATAAAATTCTTCCGGATTGTTTTCATTTTGTTTGTATAAATGTAATCCTTCATTGTCATTACCAACAAGCATTTCGATCAAACCATCATTATCGATATCTGCAAGCCATGGTGCAGTATTCCCTCCAAACCAACCCCAATTACCCGGTTCAAATTCAACCCATTCACCGATCAGAATATCGCAGAAATTTTCAGTATATAGTTCAAAAGAATATGAATTAACACTAACTTGTTCAAAATGATTAATATTTCCATAATCTTCTCCCATGATAAGATCCAAGAGTCCGTCATTGTCTAAATCTATTATTGCCGGTTGAACCAAATTTCCATAATAATCACCAAGAAAGGTTTCTGTTATAATTTCAAAATCATAAGAATTTTGCTGAGATTGTTCATAATGAGCAATTAATCCTGTATTCAGACCTATTAACAAATCGATCAAACCATCATTATCAATATCATACAGAATAGGAGCCGGTTGGTGAATATAATCTATTTCATTAAAAAACGGATCAATCAAATCAAATTCAAAACAACCTTCTTCAGATTCTTCAAAATGAAAAATCCGACCGTTACTTTCACCAATAAGCATATCCATCAGTGAATCACCATCCAAATCCATAAAAGCTGACACCGGAAAATCTAAACCATTTCCAAATCCATATCCGAGAACTTGAGTAAAGTTTTGAGAAAACAAGATTGAAACAAATAGAAAAGTGAAAATACTTAGTATCGTTTTTTTCATATAACATCCTCCATTTTTTAGTTGCCACTAATGTTCTGCCTGCTTGACGGATTCAGAACAATCCCAATTTATAATTTATAATTCATAATTTCTATTTTCTATTTGCACTTTCTATTAACAAGATATTCCACTTCCATATTAATTATTTCATCAGACAAATCAGGAAATCCTTCAATGTTAGTTTTACTCCATATATACAAATCTCTTTTGTATTTAAAATAAGATTCTTTAGTTAGATTCTGAAATTGTTCATTAACTGGTGAATTAATATCATAAATCTGAATATCAAGAATATTTATCTTATTTTCAGAATTATCTTGAGAAGAAATCAAATCATTTACTCTAAGGACTCGAATATTTTTATTGTTTAGTGTTTTAAAGTTTATAGCTTTATTTTTAATATCGAAAACAATACTCCATTGAGTTCGAGTTTTTGAGCCAACAGTTTCAAGAATTTTAAAGCTATAATCAATCGGATTTCTATCGGTTATATTTATATAGTTATCAATCATAGAATTAGCTATAATA
Organism: uncultured Candidatus Cloacimonadota bacterium; assembly: GCA_964608295.1. GTDB lineage: Bacteria > Cloacimonadota > Cloacimonadia > Cloacimonadales > TCS61 > Tenebribacter. Next base: position 856 of record CAZSOM010000075.1, on the reverse strand, counting down.
ACTATATCCGAGGCATTATCCCAAATTCTCGGAATAACTTTGTCTCCTCCAAAACCTTCATACTCCTCAAGTGTTTTTTTTGAGTCTTCATAAGTAATATTGCTACAAACAGGGATTGTCACGTCAACACCCTGATGAATAATTAACTCACCATTTAAAAATTCAAAAACACCAATATTACCTAAACTATCACAAACCATATAATGAACAGGAATGGAAGTCGGAACAATTTGAATTTTACTATTGTTTTCAATCACATCCGACAATAAGGCTGAATTGTCTAGTTGATATTGTATCCATTCTAATTGATTAACAATTTTTTTATTATTAATTTCAGGATATTTAGTTTCAAATAGAGCCATTTGTGCTATCGTTAATCCTTTTTCATTCATTCCGCCCATTGGAGCATCAATACCAATTTGATTAAAAGTTATACTTCCATATTTAGAAGTCCAATTTGCAGGCTCATTTGGTGGAGGCACAAATGCTTGTTTTTCAATACCGCTTTTATTTATGACAATAAAACCAGAACCTAAATCAAAATCATAATTTCTTCCATAAACTAAATCAACTGAATCATTAAGCACAAACGTTGTACAAGCATCAACAAGTGTAATCGCAAAAAGACCTAATAAACAAATTAATAATAACTTTTTCATGTTTCTTCCTTCTACATTTTTAAAATATCACCTAATGTCCCGCTTTTGCAGCAGAATCAAAATAATTCTAATTTTACATTTTACTTTTCATTTTCTTCCAAATCGTTTTTGCTGTTGCACAAACTTTATCAGTTCCTTTAATCTTTATTGAGTGTATAAATGATTTATCCTTTGTATCATTTTTAGTCAAAGAAACG
>CAZSOM010000074.1:0-7511 GCA_964608295.1 uncultured Candidatus Cloacimonadota bacterium | reverse complement strand
CTATCCCTTCCGGGATAAGATAACGATCTCCCGTAGTATAAGTTTTGGTCTCACCATCAATTGTCAGCTTCATCTTTCCTTCCAGCACCATTCCCCACTGTGTACAATGAGAATGATCTGGAATTTTACCAATTGGTTCAAGTTCAAAGAAGACCGCTGAAATCGTGTCATCCTGCATTAACCAACCACGAACACCATCAAGCGCAATATCTATTTCAGGTAAATTTTTAATCATTTCTGGGTAGGGATTAGTATATATCATATTTTTTACTTACTCCTCTTCATGCTCAATTTACATTTTTTCTTATTCATAATTATATCATTCTAACTAATTAAAATAATTAAACTCCCGATTGTTAGCACCTTAAATATTAAAATTTTAGTTCATAATCTGGTGGAAAAAGTATATTCCATCCCTTAATCAATGTTTCTCCTCATTAAACTGGTATCAAACATCTTTGGAAAATATTTTTTTATTTTGGGGGTCGGAATTGTATCATCTTTAATGTAATCACCTTTATAAATATCTAATATCTCAGTTTGCATAATTCTTATATATCCATTTTTAAAACCTATTAGGTACTTTAATTCAAGACCATTTATTTTATTATAAGCATAAACTTCAAGACTGAATATATATTTCTCTTTAATTCCTGACCTTTCAATAAATTCTTGATTTAATTTATACTCAGAATTTTTCCAACTAAAGTTTTTTATTTGTAATTTTTTCCCTTTTATTAAATGAAGGTAATCACTAACTATTTCGAAAGCATTTGTACTATCAATTTTTATACCTTCATTCATTAGGATTTTATTAAAATCCGTATAGGCATTAAAAATTTTGTCATCTTTTATAAATACTCTATGGTATTCCCATTCATCAATATCACCACGAAAGCGTATTAAATATTCTTTATAATCCTTGTAGGGTATTTCCATTTCATCATCAGGTTCTACTTCGATTTTGAAATATTCTGAGTCTAAGTAGTTTTTGAAATCCCCTTTTTTGATAAATTCGATAGCCATTTGTCTCAATTTTGGATATTCCTCTTGGTAGTCAACACTACTAGCAAACAAAATAACCGAACAAACTACTATGAACAGCAAGATAAAAATCATTTTCTTAAACATAATAATCATCCTATTTCATGATTTCAATTTTTTCACTTTTTTTAACAATCATAATCTCCTTTTTCGTTCATCCTTCGTCATTCGACTACGCTCAGGATGACACAAGTTCAAAATAATATTTAAAATAACCCTTTAGCAAATCCACCATCTACTTTTAGTGAAACTCCAGTTATATAACCTGCTCCTTGAGAGACAAGAAAAGCAACAGCTTGAGCAAATTCTTCAGGAGTACCAATTCTTTGCATTGGAATTGCAGATTCCAATTTCCGATAGAATTCTTCTTGAGTGGAATTATTTTTCTCTACAAATGCTTGTGCTAAATTTACAACTCTTTGAGTTTTAGTATAGCCAGGACATATAGAATTTACAGTGATTCTATCTTTAGCTACTTCGTTGGAAAGGCTCTTCATGAAACCAATTACACCTGTTCGTGCTGTGTTGGAAAGAATAAGATTATCAATTGGTTGTTTAACAGAAACTGATGTCATCATCACGATTCTACCCCAGTTTTGTTTTTGCATTTGCGGAACTATTTTCTTACATAGTGAAATTGTACTTAGTAGATTGAGCTCAATAGATTTTCGGTAATCTTCTACCTCAAAATCATTGAAACTGCCTGCGGGAGGACCTCCAGCATTAGTGACGAGTATATCTATAGAACCAAATTTATGCAGAATTTGGTCTATCATCGTTTGAGTTTGTTTTTCATCTGTAACATCGCAAACGAAATAGGTGACTTTCTTATCTGTTATCTCAGTAATTTCAGATTGTGCTTTTTTGAGAGATTCCATACTTCTGGAACAAATGATCACTTCTGAGCCTTCTAACGCTAATTGGGTAGCAACAGCTTTTCCCAAACCTTTACTAGCGGCAGTAATTAGAGCAACTTTTCCGTTAATCCCAAGATCCATGTTTTACTCCTGAACTTGTGCTTTCACACATTCTGCCAATCTCTTCACGGCTTCTATTATCTGTTCTTTAGAGGCAAAAGAGAAATTAATCCGCATATTGTTCTTACTTGGATTTTCACCATAAAAAACTTCACCCGGCACAAATGCAACTTTGAATTTGATAGCTTCATAAAATAATTTCATCGTATCGATCTGCTTGGGAAGTGAAACCCAGAGGAATAATCCTCCTTCCGGTTTTGTCCATTTCACTCCAAATTCAACAGGGAAATGCTTTTCCATCTCCTGTAAGAAAACTTCCAATTTCTCGCTGTAATAAGTTTTGCACTTCTTCATGTGGGCATCGTAATCCATCTCTGTAAGGAATGCAGTACAAAGATCCTGGTTGTATTTCGGAGTATTCAGAACATTCCCACCTTTGATATTACCCATCTTCTCGATAACCTCTTTCGCTCCAATATTGAATCCAACCCGAATCCCCGGGCAGAAGATCTTAGAAAAAGTGTAGAGTCCGATCACATTACTTCCACCTCTTTTCTGATCCAATGAAAATATTGAGGGTATAGCTTTCCCACTATAACGTAGATCACGATAGGGACTATCTTCCACAATAGGAACATCATACTCATAACTGAGATCAAGAAGTGCTTCGCGTTTTGCCAGACTTGTTGTAATACCTGTTGGATTTTGGAAATCTGGAACTACGTAAATAAATTTCGGTTTTGTATCCATTTTGTCGAGTACTTTCCTATACTCAACAACGTTAGGTCCATCATCTTCTATATCAATCCCGATGATAAACGGATTCTGCATCTGGAAGGCTACAACTGCTCCAGCAAAAGTTGGACGATCAATCATGATCACATCACCTGAGTTGAGAAATAATCTGCCTGTCAGATCTAACCCGTGCTGACCGGAAGAAGTTATGACTACCTGCTCTTTTGTGATATTGATCTCATCTCTCTTCAGAAATTCAATAATGGCTTTCTTTAAGCTTTCTTCACCAGGAACGGCTGTATATTGGAATATATTCTCAAGATTATCGTCTAATATTTTTTTTGATACTTCCCTAATTTGAACTTTCTGGAACATATCAGGTGATGGAAGCCCTCCAGCAAGTGATATTATTTCAGGATCATTCAAATATTTGAAGATCTTTCCAATCGAATAGCCTTCAAAATCTTTCATTATTTTGGAATATTTATCATGCCAATCTGTAATCATTTTTTCTACCTCATTATATCACTTCGACTCGAGTTGGTTAAACTCGAGCCGATTTGTAGTGATCAGTATTTATAATATTAATTCTTTAAATATCTTAATGTTTTATTTCTTAATAGGAACTGCCACCAAAAATCGGTTTAATTCCTTTTTTCATAAAACTTTTACCATCTTTGCTTGCCTGTAGAGATTTATAATAGATCACATCACCGATCTTTTCAGCATTTTCATCTCGTTCTTCTTCAGATAGGAAGTAAGCTGCCATTGTATCCAATTCGCGAGCAGTTCCATCACTTTCATATTTATAGGTCATGTCTGTTCCACTTTCCAAAACTCGGAAAGCATTCTCTGTCCAGTTAAAACCTTCCATGCCAAGATCAGGATTAATATAGATATGAGCTGCAAGACTAACACCCTTGATCCCACTTTCTTTTAATTCTTTCGCACATTGGATAAACGTGTCAGATGTGGCACCGTTGCCTATGTTAATCTCATATAAAGGAGAAGTATTATCATCCCGCAAATATGACTTCATTATATTCAAGAGCATCCTGAATTGCATAACCGTCTGAGTAGAGAGCAACATAGATATCTTAAAATGAAGATTTGGAATATCTCTACCAAAATAGCAAGCTGCAATTATTGAACTCCAACTTGGATTTAAGAAAAAATCACCTCCTGTAGCTAGAGCAGTTCTTGTTACTCCATCGAGATAGAACAAATGATTATCGTTTGCACACTCGATTCCGCCAAAATTACCAAAGAAAGTACCTTGATTTTTCAAAGTTAATGCAGCATGTTCTGTATCAACTTCAGTAATATCAAATTTTTTGCCGGTAACCTGTTCCAATTCAATAAATCTTGCTTTTGGATGCGGAATTCCAATAAGGTTTGTACTGCAAAATTTTGAAGCTTTCATGATGTTCTCGCTCATCATCAAGGTTGCCATCAAATCGCCATTGTAGATGTAATTGTCTGTGAGAGCTACAACAGAAATGAACTCAGAAGCTACAAAACAATCTTCACCGTTTTCTGAACTTGCTGCAATTCTTTTCATTCCGTGAAGTGTAACTTTAGCTCCCTGCCAACCTGAAACCTGAGCAGTAGCCACACCCAATGAATTGTCGTATTTAATCTGATGCTTTTTTTCAAAATCTGGTACTTTAGGAAATTTTTTAACGAGTTCTTCTGCTTCAGCTATCATTCCACCAAAACCTTTTTCTGCTAAGATCCTCTTTCTAGTTTCATATTTCCGCATTTCTGTAATTGTTTCACTGATCTTTTGGGCACCACCGTGATACTTTTTTAAAGCATCAATTGCTTTTTTGTCATCATTAGATAAGAATTCGAAATACATCTTCCCTCCTGTTAAGAATCGGCTTTCGTATCTTATTCGAAAACGACTCAGTTTTTTTTATTTTAGCAATATTACTTTCTTAGTATAAATGTTATCTATTGTTTCCAGAGTATAGAAATAAATTCCGCTTGAGATCTTTTTCCCATTATTATCAGTTCCATCCCAATTGATACTGTGGTTCCCTTGTGTTAATACTTCACTAAGCAATGTTCTTATCTTATGCCCTTTAATATTATAGATTTTCAATTTTACATCAGTGGTTTTAGCTAAAGCAAAAGATAGGTTTGTGGATTCATAAAATGGATTGGGTGACACTGTTAACATTGAATTCTCTGGATAATATTGTGGATCTACGCTTGTGATATGTGTAAAAAGTTCTTCTGTATCAAATAAAGTTGGTTCATTTTGACATGCTGGATTTCCGGTTGTTGCGGTAGACCATTTGATCATGTTCAATGAAGGAGCATATTGAATTGTATGAATGTTGTTTGATATTCCGGCTGCTCCTGCTAATAAATTCCAGCTTCGACTTAGATCCATATCCGAATTAACATCAAGTGAATCGACAATATTATTATAACGAGAACAAAATACAGGTGAATATAATTGCCTAAAATGATTTGTTGCAGCCAGATGTTCTGCTGGAACTACTGAATTGTCATTATCATCCCGAACAACAACTCCATTTTGATTATTGCATTCAATCACTAAACCACTTGTGTGATTTGCTGCATGAATTATTGATCCACTTAATTGATAATTGTCTTCAATTGCTGCCTGAACATCTTTCGGTAGAATTACATAATCTCCGTCATAATCATATAGTTCAATTCCGTTTCTGATCGACAGAAGTATTGGGTGAAAAGTGTAAGCATTTGGATGATCATTACGATTTCCCATATTCATAAATGCACAGAGTCCATTCTCATTAATACTTGATAAACCACCAATCAAACCAGGAAAGGTGAAAGATATCCAGTTGACTTCATCGGCTTCGGACGGAAAATGAACAGTAAGTAGATGATTATCTAATATTGCCGGATGTGGAGTCCAATCCATATTGCGTGTAATTACAAGGTCACCATAAAGTTCCGGATCTGACAATGTATTTTCTCCCCAACTGGATAAACTTGAACACCCAAAATCGTAATCCAGATTTAAATCTCCCAATGCTGCCAGGTCAACAATTGCATTGGACATTAAGATATCATTAGCGTCGATATCTCTGCCTAATATATTACTGAACAGTATTATATCAGCTTCAATCATACCATCGATCATTCCTTCAGTTTCGGAAATGTACTTCTCTTCCAATTGGAAATTATCTAAAAAGTAAGTTCTAGTGTTCTCGTAAAGATATGAACTTCCATTAAAAAAAGTGTAAATGAAATAGCTTTCTGAAATCTCTTTGATTCTATCACCAATCAGATAACCTGTTGCATAACCTCTTTCGTAATGTGTACCCCAAACCTTGAGGATCTTCTTACCATCTACACTTAAGGTATCTCCATTAACATTTTGAGAATGGGAAATAATAAATATGAACGAAAACATTAATGTAAATAATATAATTTTTTTCATTTATCCTTCTTAAATAATAATATCTTTGAGTTTTCTCTTTGGAACATGATGTGTTCCATTTTCATCACGCCAATATTCAATTTCATTGCCATTTGCATTGATGATTTTAATATTCTCTTTTGGCTTTCCAAGAGCAATTACATAACAAATAGAATAATCATCAGGAATCTCAAGTAAGGTACGTAATTTATCTTTATCAACACTTCCAAAAATACAACCTCGAAGTCCTGCTTCAACAGCACCGAGTAAAATTGACTGACAAGCAATTCCAGCATCACAAGCTACTTTTGTTATGTCCTTTTCAGTAGATAATATTGTAATGTATGCTGATGGATGTTCACCTTTTTTGGGACCTTCCCAATCTTTGAGATAACCAGCCCAGCCTAAACAGGAAAAGACCTTTTCATTTCCTTCTTCTTCATTACTTATCTTAAACCGTAATCGCTGCAGGTTAGCAGCAGAAGGAGACAATCGAGCAAGATCAATAAGATCTGTTAAAATAGTAATTTCAATTTTATGATTCTGGTGGAATCTACGATAACTACGATTTTTTACAATCAAATCTCTAATCATAACCCCTCCGAACCATTTTTGTATTAAATATTTTTTCTGCTGACCTTTATCAATGGGAAAATTAATAGTGTCAAGAAACTTAAAATGATAAGAGCTACGCCAATATTTGCAACGTCGGCAATGAAGCCCATTAAGGGTGACATCAACGCCACAAATATTGTTTTTAATTGTGATTCTACAGATAAACCCGAAGCCATTACATCATGTGAAATATTCTCGCTGATAAAACCAATATTAATTGGTCTCCTCAAGTTTTGTAGAATATAAAACAAAATGAATGGTATTATGATAAGTGTTTCCAACTTCAAAATAAAAAATATTCCTGATAACAACACAAGCATGATACCGATTATAAATGAACTATTTACAGCTTTAGCAAGAGATGTAAATCTATCCTTATATTTAATGGAATTTCTCGAAGCAAATGAAGTCATGACGTATATAACACAATAGATTATTGCTATAAGAATTGCTTCTCTTTTTTCAAACCCAGGCAAGAAAGGTAAAGTAACAACAATCATCTGAAGAATAGGTTGAATATAATCTTTCACAGTTTTAAATAAACCATCGAATATAGCAGAATTGAGTAGTGCTTTTCTGAGAAGCGGTTCTTTCATACTCAACGATAAACTGTTGAATGTAGTTCTGAAATTACTTAGAATATTAGGTTTTATTCCTTCTTTGCATATTCTTTCGCCATCAAGTTCTTTTGGATAGGTAAACATCAAGATCAAGCCAAG
>CAZSOM010000073.1:0-7526 GCA_964608295.1 uncultured Candidatus Cloacimonadota bacterium | reverse complement strand
AAAAAATCGCTAAGCATATACATAATCATTTATCTAAATAAAAATTATTTATTTGACACGTCGATCATTATAATGAATTTCAGATAATAAATATATCATGGGTGTGAGATAGATGAAAAAAATATTTGTAGTTGTGATACTTGTAACAATTTATACGCTTACTTTTGCATCAGTTATCGATAGTTTAAACTCAATATTGATTAAGCCGGATGCGGATGAAGGTGCTATCTATATAAGGCTTTCTTTAGAATACCTCAATATTAGTCCAGATAAAAGTATTGAATATGCAATATTAGCTCTTGAGTATGTAAAAACAAACAAAGAACAAGTGGACTATCTAAATCAATTGGGAATAGCTTATGAATATTCAGGACAATATCATGAAGCAATACACGAGTATAATCGAGCTCTTAAAATAGCAGAAACAATACACTATACCATTGGGAAAGGTATTTCACTTCTAAATACGGCAATAGCCAAAGTACAGCTAGCAGATTATGATAATGCTCTTGATTTAGCATTAAAAGCCATTAAAATTTTTGATTTCGAAGATGATATCAAGCATTTGACAAGTACTATAAACACAATTGGAAATATTTATTTACAGATAGGTGATCATGAGCAAGCCCTTGCCTATTATGAAGTCGCCTTGAATAAAAAGCAGGAAATGGAAGATGAACCTGGGATTGCCTTGATTCTTCATAATATTGCCTTAGTTTATATGGGACAAGAAAATTGGGTTCAAGGTCAAGATTATCTCGAAAGATCTTTAGAAAGTATGCAGAAAGTAGATAATAAATATGGAATGGCATTCTGCTATAATAATTTATCTAGTATCTATTCATCAAAAGAAAAAGAAGATTATCAGCAAGCAATAGAATATAATTTTAAAGCTTTAAGTTATTTTGAAGAGATTGAAAATCCTGAAGGAATAGCATATACATGTAATCTTCTTGGCTCACATTTTTTATCATTGAAAAGTTATGTGCAAGCTTTTGATCAATTCAGAAGGAGTTTGAATTTATCCAAAGAGATGGGGCTTTCAGAACTGATCTCAGAAAATTATAACTCATTTTCAGATTATTACGAAGCACTTGGTGATTACAAACAAGCTTATGAATATTTGGTATTACATAAAGCAAAAAACGATTCGATCTTTTCACAGAAAAAAAGTGAGAAAATTTCAAAATTACAAAGTAAATATGAAATTGAAAGCGAAGAAGAAAAAATTACTAAATTGCAGGAAAGAAAAAGGTATCAAAGAAAGATTTATATTATACTGTTAATTGTTTTTATTTTTGGTTCCATGATCGTTGCCTTTCTGTATATTATCTATAGGGAAAAGTTAGCCGAAAACAGCATTAGGAAAGATACTGAGAATAAATTGATTGAGAGTCAGAATAAATTTCAGAAGTTAACCGAGAACATTGCTTTGGCTGTTTTCACATTTAGTATAGAAGGAATATTTACCTATGTAAATCCTTCAACCGCAAATATTACAGGATTTTCAGAGGAAGAACTTCTCGCGAAAAAATTCTTTGATATAATTCATCCTGATTACAAAGAGCGAGTTATGGCTGGTGGATTTAATCGTATTAAAGGTGAGAATGATGTCCAGAAATTTGAGTGTAAAATCATTACTAAGCAGCATGACATCAGATGGGTTGAAATTTTTAATAGTAGAACCACAATAGGCGGCTTAGTTGTTGTTTTGGGAACAGCTACAGACATAACAGATCGTAAAGAGGCGGATCAAAGAATTCGTGAAAGCGAGGGAAGATACAAACATTTAGTAGAATCTATTGAAGAAGGGATGATCATCGCTGATGAGTTAGAAAGCATAACTTTTGCAAATAAAGCTGCTAGAACGATTTTTGGATACTCAGCTAAAGAGTTAGAAAATATGAACCTTAGGAAATTGGTCTCTTCAGCAGATTTTAAACGACTTCAATTGGAAACTGATAAACGGATAAAAGGTCATAGTTCGAAATACGAAATGGAAATTATCCGTAAAGACGGTGAAAGAAGGCTTATCTTAATCACTGCAAGTCCTCTAGTTCATAATGAAGATTATAGTGGAGCAATTGGGATTTTTGTTGATATTACAGAAATTCGTAAAGCAGAGGATAAGATAAAATCTCAATTACACGAGAAAGAAGTTATGCTGCAGGAAATATATCATAGAGTAAAAAACAACCTTCAAATAATCTCAAGCATGTTGAAATTGCAAGCATTCTATGTTGATGATGAATATGCTTCGCATTTGTTCAGTAATTGTCAACATCGTGTTAAATCAATGTCTCTGGTTCATGAAAAACTATATAGATCTGACAATCTCTCAAAGATTTCATTTAAAGACTATGCGGAATCACTTATTAAAAATTTATTCTCTTCATTAAATATCAGTGATAACCGAATTAAATATGAATTAGATATTAATGATGTAAATTTAAATATTTCCACAGCCATACCATGTGGATTAATAATCAATGAATTGATTACAAATGCTTTGAAATACGGTTTTCCTGGGAAAAAGGAAGGTATCATAAAGATATCAATGGTAAAACTAGAAAATGATAAATTGAAGTTAACTGTTTGGAATAATGGTGTTGATCTACCAGAAGATTTTGATATGGAGAATCTTAGTACATTTGGTATGCGACTTGTTGATATTCTAGCACATCAAATAGAAGCTCAATTGACCATTAATAGAACAAAAAGAGTTGCTTTTAGTCTTATCTTCACTTTAAAGGAATGATTTGAGAGGGGAGTCTTTGCAAAAAAAATTATTTATCATTTTCATATTGCTGATTTTAATTTCTGCCAAACTGCTTTCCATTACTGAAAATGACAGCTTAGAAACAATACTGAGTCAAGTCGATGAAGAAGAAAAAGTAAAAATTCTTAACAAACTTTCAAATAAATATTGTAAAGCAACACCAGAAATCAGTTTTGATTATGCCTCGCAAGCATACGAACTAGCTCAAAAGAATAATGATGAACATGGCAAAGCAGATGCACTAAACAACATCGGTCACTATTATAGAAAAACCCATAATTTTGAACAAGCTTTTAAACATTTCCAACATGCTTTAAGTATTTACGAAAAACTGGATGAAGATCGAAATTTAGCAAATGTTTACGATAACATTGGTCATACGTATTGGATCAAAGGAGATTTTCCCAACGCCTTAGATAACTATAAAAAGGCAAAAGATATGTTCATTGTAATTGATGATGCGAAGAGATTATCAAAATCTTATAATAATATTGGCAGTGTCTATTTCCGTTTAGGAATGTATGATGAATCTATGATAAATTTACTAAAATCTTTAAGCATCAGGGAAAAAACCAATGATCCGAAGATACCATCAACATTGAACAATCTAGGTAATATTTATGTTAGATTATGTGATTATGAAAAAGCTTTAGAAATGTATCATAGATCATTGGAATATAAATTGATTAGAAATGAGAATCCTGAGTCCACATTAAATAACATAGGAAATATTCATTTAAAACTAAAAGATTATGATAGCGCCTTGAAATACCTTTCAGAAGCTTTAGAAATTAATAAAGAAAATAAAGATGATAAACGAATTGCAACCAGTTTGAATAATATTGCTCTGGTATATGAAGAACAAGGAAAAATCGATAAAGCTTTAACTCAATATCTAATTGCACTTGATCTTAAACAGGAAACAGGAGATGACTACGGATACGCAAATACAGCAAAGAATTTGGGTAGTATCTTTCTTTCGATGAAGGATTATGAACAAGCTGATTTTTATCTACAAAAAAGTCTGGTAACTGCAAGAGAAATTAAGGCACGTGATATTATTAAAGATGTCTACAACTTGATATCTGAATATTATTACAGCATCAAAGATTATCAAAATGCCTATTTATACAAAAACTATTGTTCCAGTATTGCTGATTCTCTTTTCAATGAAGAGACTAGCGACAAAATTACACAATATCGCACGAATTTTACAATAGAAAAAGCAGAACGTGAAAAGGAACTTTTGATAAAAGATAACCAGATTTATAAACTTAAAGTAGAGAAAATAAATTCTTGGCGAATTACATTGTTTCTGTTAATATTACTTCTAACTATGACTGCTATTTCACTTTACTGTAGTTATTATAAAAAGAAAAAGCTAAATAAATCTCTCACTGAATCAAATGAAAAGTTAGAGTATATTGTAACACAGCGTACATCAGAACTTGTTGAAGCAAATGAGAAATTAAAAAGAGAGATCGACAAAAAAATTAAAACGGGTACTCAACTGGAATTATCACTCAAAGAGAAAGACGTGATGCTAAAAGAGATTCATCACAGAGTACAAAATAATCTACAAGTTATTTCCAGTATTCTTGATATTCAATTAAGATCTTCTGATAGTGAAGAGTTCAAGAAACTGTTTACAAACACTCAGGATCGCATTTTGTCAATGTCGCTAGTTCAAGAACAATTGTATAGGTCTGATAATTTAGCACTTCTTAATTTCAATTCATATATCAGATCTTTAGTTCATAAAATTTATGGAACTTATAAAATTAGTACTAAGCGAATCAAACCAGTTATAAATATCCAGGATATTCACCTGAATATTCACACTGCAATTCCTTGTGGTCTGCTCATTAACGAAATTATTACGAATTCAATAAAGCATGGTTTTGCTGAAAAAGAACAAGGTGAAATTCAGATAAAAATGGAAATAGCAGAAAATGATTACTATCAACTTGAGATAAGCAATAACGGTAATCTGCCACCGAAGGGATTCAACTATAAAAAATCAGAATCCACCGGTATGGAACTTATTAGAATTTTGATCAAACAGTTACGTGCTAACGTAGAATTAATATGTGAGAATGGTGTAACGTACAAAATAAAATTTAAAACTATAAAAAAATGAGGAATCTATGAAAACAAAAAGCAAAATTATGGATGTAAAAGCAATTGAACGTTCATTGCGTAGAATTGCGTTGGAGATAGTGGAATATAACAAATCTATGGATAACGTCTATCTGGTTGGAATTAAAAGTAGGGGTGTTCCCATGGCAAATAGACTAGCAAAATATCTTAGTGAAATTGAAAAATTGACTGTTCAAACAGGAATTATTGATATTTCTCTGTATCGTGATGACTTATCTAAAGTTGCTGAGAATCCTGTGCATAAAGGTTCAAGTATAGATTTTGAAGTTGAGAACGCAAAGATAATTCTGATCGATGATGTACTTTACACAGGTAGAACTGTGAGAGCAGCAATTGATGCTATACTTGATATTGGAAGACCAAAAGAAATCCAACTCTGCGTTCTTATCGATCGGGGACATAAAGAACTTCCAATTCATGCAGATTATGTAGGAAGATATGTACCAACTTCCAGTGAAGAAATCATTAAAGTTTCTTTTATTGAGACAGATAATGATGAAAGTGTAAAAATCGTAACAATAGATTAAAGAATTAAAAACTATCTTTTATAGCACTCCTAAAATGGGAGTGCTAATTTTATTTGACAAATAATCAATTCAAATTAATTTATCTCAGAAAGTAAATTGATATAAAGGAGATCGAAATGACTAAAGAAAATACTGGAAAATTATCCATCCACACAGAAAATATCTTTCCAATAATTAAGAAGTGGCTTTATTCTGAACATGATATATTCTTAAGAGAATTGATATCAAACTCAGTTGATGCCATGAACAAGCGAAAGGCAATAGAGAGTGAATTATCTGAAGATCTTAAAGTTGAGATAAAGATCAATAAAAAGAAGAAAACAATTCAAGTTATAGATTATGGTATTGGAATGACCTCCAGCGAGATTAAAAAATATATAAATCAAATTGCCTTTTCCGGTGCTGAGGATTTCGTTGAAAAATTTAAAGATAAGCAATCTTTAATAATCGGACATTTTGGACTTGGTTTCTACTCAAGTTTCATGGTTGCCAAAAAGGTTACAATAGATTCACTTTCCTACAAAAAGGGAACAAAACCCGCTTTTTGGGAATGTGAGGGAGAAACTGATTATTCTGCTTCTGAAGGGAAAAGAACGACTGTTGGAACAACTGTTACTATCCATCTGAATAAAGATAACGATCAATATCTTGAAGAATCAAAAATTAAAGAACTTATTGAAAAGTATAGTAACTTTATGCCTTTCCCAATATTTGTGAACAAAGAGAAAGAACAAGCAAATCAGACTGAAGCATTGTGGTTGCGAAATCCCAAAGATGTTAAAGATGACGAATATAAAGAATTTTATAAACAATTATTTCATGATTATAATGATCCATTATTCTGGATACATTTGAATGTTGATTTTCCTTTTAATTTAAAAGGGATCCTTTATTTTCCAAAAATTCAGAATCAGATTGAACAAAATTCAGGAAAAGTGAAATTATTTTGTAATAATGTTTTCGTGGCTGATGATCTGAAAGGCATCATTCCTGAGTTCTTACTTCTTCTAAAAGGTGGAATTGATATTCCTGATATACCGTTGAATGTTTCTAGAAGCTTTTTACAACAGGATCAACAGGTTCAGAAGATATCAAAATTTATCATTAAAAAAGTTGCGGATAGTCTGAAAGATATTTTTAAAACTGACAGGAAAAAATATGAAAGCTTCTGGGAAGATATTAACCAGTTCATTAAATACGGCGTGCTCACAGATGAGAAATTTGCTGAATCAATTAAAGATCAATTGATCTTCAAAACAACTGAAGATGACTATGTAACAATTGAAGAATATCGAACCAGAAATAAATCCAAGGATAAACCTCAAAAAGTTTATTATGCTCAAAGTGAAGATACACAGGTATCTTACTTAAGATTGATGAAGGAGCAGGGAGTTGGAGTAATTTATTCTAATTCAGTTTTGGATAACCATATTTTCCAAAATCTGGAAATGAAGAACAACGAAGTTACATTTGTAAGAATAGATTCGGAGATAAACGAAAATCTGGTTGATAAAAAGGATGACAAAAAGTCTGAAAATTCCAATAAAATTGAAATGATCTTCAATCAAGCTTTAAATGAAAAAATTGAAGCAAGCTTCGGTAAAGATGATTATGCAGCTTTTATTAAAAAGTATCCTAAAGCTGCTGCTGCTTTAACTCCGTTTATTACAACAAAAGACGATAATACAAAAATTAATCCTTATGAGATATCTGATTCTGTTAAAGATAATATTGGTGATGAAGCATTTAATGAAATCGTACAGAAAGCTTTCATAGAAATTAAAACCGAAACCAAACATCTTAAATCAAAAGATATTCCAGCTATGATCGTGTTCAATGAATTCATGCGGAGATTCCAGGAAATGAATATGATGAATCAACCTGATGGTGGTATGGATATGTTAAAGAATCATACTCTTATTGTTAATCCTGAGAATAAAACTATTAAGAAAATTTTGCAGCTTAGTGAAAAAGGTGAAACTGATAAGGTTAAATCTTTAACACTATATATTCATGATCTTGCAATGCTTGAACAAAAAAGGTTTAGTGGGAAAGAACTC
>CAZSOM010000072.1:0-7676 GCA_964608295.1 uncultured Candidatus Cloacimonadota bacterium | reverse complement strand
CAATTGTCTGCATATCATCAAGGTCGAGAGTACCAGGGATAAATAGAATTGGTCTACCCATTTCCGTAGCTCTTCCTACAGATTCATCAATTGATTCCAAACCAGAGATCTTTCTAATATAAAGATCTTTCCCACTTCTTGCGGAAAAAATATAATACATTATGGCTACACTTATTAAAAGTGTCAGGATTAATAGTGATATTTTGTTTTTGTTAAACCATTGAGCAGACGACTCTGCTTTGATATGCATGATTTCTATAATCTCACCATTACTATCGAAAGCAGTTAAATTGTATGTGTATTCTATTCCGGGATGAATATTTGTGCCATCTTCAAATGTGCCAATTGACTCTTCTGAACTTGTAACAACAGTTTCATCTTTACCTGCGGTTTCTTTTCTAATAATTATTCTTGAAGATTTGATTTGTGATGTATCCCAAGATAATATCAATGCCGAACCATCATCATTTGGCTTATCGACTATGTTCAGATGAATCTCTTGTGAGAATAAAAAACATGTTAAGTAAATAAAAAGAAAAATTAACGCTTTTTTCATAACTACTCCATGCTTATATATATTATTAATTTAAAAAAAGAATATTATAACTCTTTGTCAAATTAAATATTGTTTAACGTAATTAAATATTAATATAAAGTTTTAAAGTTATATAAGAATAACAATTATAGTAAAAACAAGACAAACAAAAATTTGCACAGTTAGATCAAACCAGCTTAGTTTAGCATTGTAAATGTACGTTCGTTCTGGGTATAATCTAAAAGCACGGAGCTCAAGAGAAATTGATCTGTATTTAACTTCCGAAACAGCTCGAGCAATAACTGGAAAGAGAAGAGCTGAGAAAATTTTAAAGCGAACAAATAAGGATGATTTAGAAATTTCAATTCCCCTTAGATTTAATGCTTCTCTACAAGTAACAAACTGCTTGTGAAAAATTGGAATAAAATGAATAACCGAAGCAACAAGAAAGGATATTTCATACGGAATCTTCCAACTACGAAAAGCAAGTATATAATCATAATAAGGAATATCCAATAATAGACCTGCAATTAGAATAATTAGCATCAAGCGTAGGGAAGAAGAAACTCCATAATTTAAACCTAAACTTGTGATCTTAATAATACCAAATTGCCAGATAGTTTCTCCACCATGTCTGAATAGAATCTGAAATATCATTAACATTATTATAATTTTTAATAATATTTTCATTCTATGAAGCAATCGATGAAATCTGTGTTTTGAAGGTTTGATGATCAATAACAGAAAAATGGAAAATATTAATAATGCAACCTGCATGAGAATGGTGTTGTATACAACTGAGAGAGAAGTAATTGCAGAGACAATGATGATGATTGTTCGTAAATTTAACAGTGTAGTAGAACTATTGTTTTTCTGCTCTTTTTTCATTTTCTTTAATTTCATACGCTATAACTCGATTTCTAAAGAAATTCAGTTTGAATACTTAATACGAAATTCAAACCCTCAGCTGGATAACCGTATTTTTCTTGATAATCCAAATCAAAAATATTTTCAAGACCAAACATCAGTTTGTATCTCGAGATCTGTTTATTAAAATATATTGAATGCAACCAATAAGCTGGGAGGTCTAAGTTTTCTTCTGTCTTGCGAATATCATTCCATGAGATATTATACTCAACTCTAATTTCGTAAGGAAGCTTAAAACGCTCTTTAAAGTTAATTGCATTTCTCGGAGTTTCCAATAATTCTGCCTTACTGTCATTAGTATATTTGATATAAGAATAATTTAATTGATGTTCCCAAATGTAATAGAGCTTTGAAGAAAATTCATAACCGTAGGAATTAATTCTATCTAAGTTTGAATATGTTCCACCAAGTTTATCGATTAATCCAGTAATGTGGTTATAGAAAACTGATTGTTGAAAAGACCCTGATAATTCATTGGAAGTAAATGGAATAAGTAGATCAAATTCCCACTTTTGAGCTCGTTCTTCCATTAACTCACTGTTACCATTACTGTCACTGAACAACTGGTGTAATGTTGGATATTTTGTATTTGATGAGAAAGCCAGAGAAGTTTTCCAGTTGAAGGAGTTTTTATAATATATACCAACTGATGGTTCAAAATGTGATATCCATCTTTCTCTTCCGCTTTGTTTAAAAAAAGAGATTCCGCTACCAGCAGTTAAATTAAATGATCTATATCTAAATTCAGATTGCCAAAAACAATTGTGTTTGTTTTGGTCATTACCATACCAATCAGGATACGTTCCGTTATCTTTCCGTAAATAGGATTCGCTTTCAAAGCGATATCCGAAAGCTGAATCCAGGTTGTCGGTGATATTCCAATCAAATTTCTCATGGGCACCAATTATCCAACTTTTGATGTTAGATGGCCAGCGTGAGTACATCGTTCCTGTAGAAGGATTAAATTCTGCATAAGTATCATCATAGCGGTCATAATAAATTTTTATCTAAGAAGTAAGATTGTATTTCAGTTGGAATGATCCAAGAGTTGATATTTGATAACGTTTCCAATCAATAAATTTACGAAGTTTATTTTCGTAAATATTTTCGGGAATTTCTTTAGTATCCATGAAGGTATATCCAAGTTGAAACCCGATTGTATGAAAATCAAAAATTGTGAAGTTAATTTTGGATTGCAGATCCCATTGCTCTTTTTTGCCATTGTCTCTCACTCCACCATCTTCTGTTGCTGTTGGAACAAAATTATCGGATAAGATAAAACCATCAGTTTGATATCGGGAAACATACAACCAATAGTCCCATCCTCCTAAGTTTCGAGTAGATGAAGCAAATAGTTTGTTTGTGTAGTTCCTCTTAAATTCTGCTCCCATTTTTAACCATGATTTATTCTTGGGAGAATCAGTGATTATGTTAACTACTCCGCCCATAGTATCAGAACCATATAAAGAAGAAATCGGGCCTTTCAGAATTCTGATCTCTTTTATCTCTGAGATTGGAATAGTATTAAGATCAACATTACCGAAGTATCCTCCCCCTAAAGGTCTGCCATCAAGCATTATTTTTATCTGATCATTATTAAATCCTCTGATCCGCAAAGTACTACCTGACTTGCCACCAGTTGCTACATGTAAGCCATTAACATTTTCAACTAACTCTGCAATATTTGTTTCAGGTGTAGAAAGTTGTGGATTAAGCTCAAGAGTTTCAACAGCACCAATTGTTTCATGCTGTCTATCTGCAATCACTCTGATACTTTCTAACTTGTAAGTTCTTAGATTAGTTTTAAGTGAATCAATTTCTTCTGAGTGTAACAGATTAGTAAGTATGAACAATGATACAATAAAAAATATTCTTTTCAAAAACACCTCTTTAAAGAACATTGAATTTACCGCGTTCAATTTCATAAACCTTATCAGTTAGACTTAGAAAGTGATCTTCTTTATGAGACACGATAAGACAACCATGTCCTAGTTTCTTTCGTTCTTTTAAGATTTCAACGAATATTTCAGCAAGGTTAGTATCAAGTCCAGAGATTGGTTCGTCGAGAATCCAGTATTTATCATAATTTAAAAGTAAAGCAGCTAATCCAACCCTCTTTATTTGTCCACCGCTCAATTCCCAGAAAGGCTTATTTTTCAAATGAGCGATTTTAAATTTTTCCATAATAAGATTCCTATGCTCAATTGTTGAATTAACATTTTTTTTATCAAAGCCATGTTGCCATAAGATAAGATCTTCTTCAGGTGTTGCGGCAACAATGTTAGAAAGTGGTTCCTGCTTAATATAAATAATAAATTTCGACCGTTCAGCAAAAGAAATCGGTTTTAAATTGAGGTCATCTATTTTAATGGTTCCAGTATAATTTCTTTCCAATCCACTAATTAGGCGGCATAATGTCGTTTTTCCTGATCCATTTTTACCCTTTAGCAAAGTTACTTTCTCAAATGGAAGATCTATTGAAGTATTTTTGAATAAGTTACCGTCTTCATTATATGAAAATGACAAATTACTTACTTTAATGCTTTTCATTAAGTTTGTCCATATCAATCGCTTTATTTGCAATTTTAGTAATTTCATCAGTGTGACTAGCAATAAAAATCGTCTTGCCATTGTTGGACAGTGTCACAATTTCATTTAAAACTAACCCAACGTATTCTTGTGAAAGACCAGCAAAAGGTTCATCAAGTAAATATATTTCAGGGGAGAGAGTAATTATGGAAGCAAGTGTTACTATTTTTTTTTGACCAAAAGAAAGTTGAGAAGTTTCTTCAAATCTTAACTTTTCAATCTTTAATCTTTGTAGAACATCATCAATCCGTTTTATAACGTCATCAGCTGAGATTTTTAAATTTTCCGGTCCAAAAGCAAGTTCCTGTTCAACAATTGGAAAAAAGAGTTGATTGTCCGGAGCTTGCATAAGCATACTAATTCGAGGAGAAACTTCAGGTAAAGACAATTTTGAAATATCTACACCATTATGAATTATACTTCCTGATAGATCTTCATTGAATATTTTTGGGATCACACTGCTGATAATATTGAACAATGTGGTTTTACCTGAACCACTTTTACCTTTAACAGCAACTATATCACCTTGTTCTGCAGAAAACGAGAAGTTATCAAAGAGCAGAGGTGAAGCTTGATCATAGCGAAATGAGATGTTATTCAATTGAAGCATTATTTAATTTCTATAGATGTTATGTATTTTAGCCAACGCTGACTGAATTCGTCGCTTGGTATAATAAGTCTAAGATAATGACCATCCGCGTCTTCCTTAAATAAAAGATAAAAGGTTTCATTCTGCTTTTTAATCAATTTAAGAGTTCCACCATCTTTAGAATGAAAACTATATTCGGTTTCAATACTTGCAGGAATATCTAATGCTTTTAAGATTTTAACAAGATCATACCCATTCATTTTATGATTTTGTTTTGTGGAGAAGTTAGATTTTTCAATTGAGAGTATTTTAGAATAGGGAAGAAATCTTTTTTGATCTCTAAAAGATATCTCAATACCTTCTTCGTGATTGCTTCTACTTTTTTGAAAATAGGAAATAGAAAAAAGAATTATTATGAGGACGCTGAAAATGATAAGTATTTTCTTCATATTCAATTACCACTTATTTCTTTATATTTTCTAACATAATAACCATTTTTACTACTTTGTCCCAAAAATTCAAAACCATTTAATCGTTCTGCAAAATATTTTTCAGAAGTAGTTTCTCTTTGATAAATACAGATCTCTTTTATAGCATTAATATTACTAACAGCTGGCAGATTTTCTGATACTGAATTCCAAGTATTTTTCACATGTTGAATGTAGACCTTACTAAAACTTTGGGAAGTTAATAAAGCTGCTGTTCCATCAGAGCCAATAATTAATGCATATTTAGCATGAGGAGCTAAATCACGAAGTAATTCATCAAGTGTACCTTCTTCTGTTATTTTTATTCCGGTATTGATGTTTCCAGTTACAAGCAGGTTATCTTGTACACATGCTGATAGAAAAACGAATAAAATTGCAATTGATAAATATTTTACCATTCTAGCCACTCTACTCTGTTCCAATTCCCGGTATTAAAATTATCTTTTGAACTCTGCTTTTTTGAAATATTATCAAAATGCAGGATTACTTCGGTTGGAAAGGAATTCCAATTTAGGAGATTTTTAACTTCAACAAGAGATCCAAAGTGCTTCTGGAAAACAACAGCAACATCAAAGATCTGAACATAAGCAAGATCTTTAATCCACATACCTGCAGGCATATTGGGACTCTTCAAATCAAAAGAATTTTCATTCTCAATCAAAACAGCATTCTTCAGATATTTTTCGTAATCCAAACTATGCTTAACTCCATCCTTTCCAACAAGCAGAACTTCATCTTTAAGAAATGGAAACACCTCGGACATAATCTCTATGAAAGTATAACCTGAAACCTTTACAAAGGGTGGGAGCTCATCTCTGATTTGAGTTTTTTCTAAAATTGATTCAGCGAAATAAATTGTGTGTGGGAATGCAATATTAGATATAAATTCAGTTTTTATATTTCTAATATCCTGGATCCAGAACATATCCCGCAAATCTGGAACTACCAGTCGGATATTATCTTCATCTAATATCTTGCCATTCCGTTCTAAAGCTAATATCGCCTTAGAATTTAATATATCTTCTTTAGAAACCCGAACGAGATAATTATCTGATGAGATAAAACATAACTGGTCATAATTTGTGATCTTGAATTCCGTTAAAATGTCTATGAGTCGTACACCAATCCAACTGTCATTTATCACATTACCATCTTTATTGCGCGTTGTTTCTATCTCAATTTTCTCATAACTATCCAACTTAGATCTTCCAACATCAATAATTTTCTCAGCATCAATAAATTCTACCGAAAACAGAGTAACACCAAGTATCATAAGCATTCCAATAATTTTTAATTTCATTTTACTATCCTATACTAGATTGAATTTATTAAGTTTTTTAAACACGGAATAAGAAATTAATCCACCCACGATCCCGGAAATGGCAGCAGCAATGAGAGAAATCATCAATGGAATTGCTGCAAGTCGCATAACTATTATAGTTACAACAACAGCTCCGGTAAGATTGGCAAAAGTAACAGCTATAACATGAAAAAACAAAGAGCTTTTATCCCGGAAGAATAATGAAATAATTTCAGCTGCTAATCCGGGCATTGAATAACTAATAAGTGAGACCACTCCATGATTTCCAAAATATCCCATACTCAACATCACAATTGCTTGAGTAATACCAACTAATAAACCGGTTCCAGGCTTATTCACAATAGCAATAGCGAGAGCTATCCACATCATATATAACCCACCTGCCAGTGATCCACCAGGAATCATTAAAGGTGCAGAGATGAGATGAATGAGCGGGGTGACGATCGGTTTGACCGCCAGCCCCAAAGCACTCATGATCGCTATGTACAGCAGATCTTGAGAAGAATATTTTCTTAGGAAACTCACTATTATTGAATCTCTACTAAATCAATTTGCAAAAGTTTTTTAAAACTACTATGAAATTCCGTTCCGTCATCATTTAAGAACACAGCTTTATTTTGAGTAGCTAACCAAAAACCAGCTTGAATGTCATCCCATGTGAATATAACTTCATCATCATCATCAGCAGAAGTAAATCTGTACTCGTAATTATCAGGATTCTCAATTATATAATCAGATATTAAGTTGGTGAGTGAAAACCCAGGATCAGTATAGAAATTACCATTTCCTGCTTGATGAAAAATCCCATCTGTAGAAAATGCTTCAGTTTCAAATATGGTGCTAGTCCCATCAAGAACAACATCGATCTTTCTGTAAAGACGGAGATGATGAGTCCATTTTACGTTATATCCTGATTCAATATTATCATCCGGGAAAAAAGTTCTACCTTTCTCAGAAGGTAGCAAGAATCCTGATGCAAAATCTTCCCAGGTTAGATCATAATAGTCATGCTCACGAGGTGTATAACCATCACTAGATGCGATCTCAACTGCAAATAATTTCCTGCCGTCAAAGCCATCTTCATCAATGTAAAGATTAACGGAATCCATATTAACGAATTGATCAAGTGAAAAACCTGTAACCATTAAACCATTGTAATCGATTTGTTCTGAAGTGAAATTAAGTAGTTCTGTAGAATCTGGAATTGTGAATTCAATGTCTACAACC
>CAZSOM010000071.1:0-7693 GCA_964608295.1 uncultured Candidatus Cloacimonadota bacterium | reverse complement strand
GATTTGAAAAACAAATCCAATGTTCATGGCAAGATGACGTGGCACGCCGCCATTAAAAGAAGTATAAGAAAAAAATTTATTTGTCACTATATTGTCACTCTATAATGATATAATCACAGCTAACTAATTATATTATATGAAGATACAATTCTCTGAAAATACTTCATCCTGACGTATCTTTCACGCTGCTCTCTTTTGGAAGGATAAACCACAAAATGAGAGTTATATATCTACTTTTTGAAAAACCTGAAGTAGATCTCCAATATTAGAGTTAGAATATTATGGCAAGCAATAATGCAAAATTGTTTAATCATGTTTTAATTTTTAGTTGACACATACTTACTGCACATTTTCAGTATTATTGAGAATAGAAAAATGAAGGAGTTATAGAGCTTATGGATTATAATCCTAAATCGCAATATCGCTGTACAATTATCCGAGGAAAATCAATTTCTCGTATGGATGATTATTTACCGATCTATGCAAATATATTAAATGAAATATGTCCAATTAGAGCCGACAAATTTAATGAAACATTTGATAAAAAATTATCAAAATATATAAAAGATGATGAAAAAACTATAAAAAATCACAGAACAGAAAATGTCCAAAAACTACTTGGAATGTGCTATGAAAAAGAAGAGATTATTTATGTATCAAGGAGAACAATTAAATATATAGATGATGGTGATCAACCTGCATTTTTTAAAGGAGTGTGTTTTAATTTTCAACAGCCTAATGGTTCACAAAAGGTACAAACCTTAAAGGAAAAAGTTCATCACGAAGTTAATATTAAACCCTATCATTATATACTCGCTTTATTGAAGTTAGCTTCTGACAACTCAACAATACTGACTAAAAATGAAATTGCATATTATGTATTAAATGCTTTAGAAGTACTACAGGGTAATATAACAATTGGACAGGTTTTTGATAAAATACTTTCAGATAGAAAAAAGGGAGAAATGAATGAAGTGAAATGGGAAGGAAAAGCTTCATCCTATAATATGCAGCATATTAATGAACAAATTGATTACTTGCTTTTAGCAAATTTAATCAGAAAAGACAAAACCAATATCAAACTGAATGATAGAGAAATAATAACAATAAATTTATTTAATAAAGAATTAAATACACCTCTACAATTTAGTATCGCAAAATACGATCTTTCAAAAGAAGGTATTAACAAAGAAATTGAATTAGATTGGCAAGAATATTTCGGTAATATTGCTGATGATGATTACAAGTCTTTTAAAACAACTATTGATAGTCTTGAAGAAAAAATTACAGAAGTTGCTGAAAGAAAATTATCTACTGTTGAAATTGGAGATGCTGGTGAAGAATTTGTTTTAAAAATTGAAAAGGAAGAAGTACATCATTTCAATCCCAGGCTTGTAAACAAGGTTAATCATCATGGTAAGACAAAAGGTCTTGGATATGATGTGACATCTATTGAAGCAGGTAGAAATAAAAAAACTCCTGAGTTTCTTAGATATATCGAGGTTAAAGCCACAATTAGAGTCACACCTCCAAATCTTTCAGACACCCTTGACTCAATTACTCTTACAAGAAGCGAGTGGGTAGCAGCAGAGCAACATTTATCTCATTTCTATATCTATCGAGTTTACTTCACATCAGAATGTACTTTTTTGAATATTATTAACAATCCTTTCCAAAAAAATAATGATGGGCTAATATATACTACTCCAACATTGTATCGTTTAGAATTTGGAGACAAAGGTATTGATGAAAAACATGAATATGCTTAAAAACAATGAGAACAAATTTAGCAACAACCATGTAGGTGATTTTGAAATAAGTTCTATCGAAAAGTCACAGTTTCATTATTCCTTTTATCCAAAACCTTCACTTAATTCTCATAAAAAACAGGTAGACATTTTCGAAAAACTTGAAAAAGAATTTACGTTCTTAGATGCAAAATCACTAAAAAATGAAGTACATTTTCAAAATGCTTTTAAAACACCAATACAAAGATGGTATCCATATCGAGAAGGTTATTCCCAAAAGTTAGTTAACACTTTTATAAATAGATTAGATGTTAAGGGCTTAGTCTTTGACCCTTTCTCAGGAAGTGGAACAACTATGCTTTCAGCGAGAAATAATAACTTAAAATCCTATGGTATTGATGTTAATCCTATCTCAGTCTTAGTATCTCGTTCTGAAAATGAAATTTATATAAAAAGTGATATTATTGAAATAGAGAAAACAATAACTAATATAAAACATATTAATAAATCTAAATTAATTTATACGACACCATTTAATCTTGCTGAAAAAACTTTTAATAATGAAATTCTGCAATCACTTTTACAGTTAAAGGAAAACCTTGCTAACATTGAAAATGAAAAAATCCGTAATTTAGCATTTGTTTCATGGTTATCTATCATTGAGAGTGTTTCTAATTTTAAAAAAGAAGGAAATGGAATAAAGTATAAAAATAGAAAACGAACAACTAATGGGTATATCAATATTCCAAAAGAGATCTGGGAGAAACAAGTTTTCCCACTAGATAAATTCAATTTTGTTAAAGATAAATTGCTGGAAAAGCTACAAATGATGTTATATGATATTAAAAATAATTATGGTTCGATTGATGAGAAACCAATAATAATTGAAAATAACTGTTTACTATTTGATAACTTATTTGATGAAGATATTGAGTTCACTTTTTTTTCTCCTCCATATTGTAACAGCTTTGATTATTTTGAAATTCATAAAGTGGAATTATGGCTTGGTGATTTCATTAATAGTAAAGCTCAAATGAGAATACTTAAAAACAAAGGATTTCGTTCAAACATGAACTCATTAAATAATAAATATATCAATTACAAAAATGATGATTTAGAAACTTTAATACACTTATTTGATCCAAATAAATTATGGAGTAAAAGAATACCTGATGTTGTTAGAGGATATTTCGATGATTTCAACACACTTCTTAAAAAATTATTTAAACAAACAGCCGATAGTGGACATGTAGGGATTGTTGTGGGTAATTCCGCATATTCAAGTGTCATTATTCCAACGGATGTCATAGTTGCTAATATTGCTAAAGAAGTTGGATTTGTAGTCGAGAATATTTACATTACTCGCCACTTAACAACAAGTTCACAACAGAAAAAGGATTTAGACCCTTTAAAAAATTATTTAAGAGAAAGTATAATACTTTTAAAAAAGAGAAAATGATGAAATATACTATGATCAGAGAAAACTTACCTTTCGATATTAAAAAAGATTCAATATTCAATATTATTACTACAAATGTAACTCCGTTGACGCATGGTTTTCATAAATATCCAGGTAAATTTATTCCACAGATTCCTAAATGGGCAATAGAAAAGTATTTATCAAATTCAAAAGATAAAACGATTCTCGACCCTTTTTGTGGTTCAGGTACCACGCTAGTTGAAGGAATTCTGCATCAACATAATAGTATCGGCATTGATATTGATCCCTTATCTGTATTAATCTCAAAAGTTAAAACAACAAAAATTGATTTAATTTTATTTAATGAAATAACTAAATGGCTTATCCATAATATTGAAAACCCCGATAAAGCAGATTATACTCCAGCTTGCTTTTCAATAAATCATTGGTTTACAGATGATGCAATAAACAAATTATCGATAATCAGATCTTTAATCGATAAAATCCCAATCTTCTTCGGTGATGAACAAGCGATTAATGATATACAAGACTTACTTATAATTTGTTTTTCTTCAATCATTAGGAAAGTGTCCAATGCTGATAATCAATCTCAGAAAACATATGTATCGCATACTAAAATAAAAAAACCTGACGAAGTGAATTTTCAATTTCTTAAACAATTAGAGAAATATTCAACTAAGATCTCTGAATTTTCTAGATTTGTAGATGATTCAACAAAAAGTACTATATTGTGTACATCAAGTGCGAATGGTATTGATGAAATTCTAAAAAATATAAAAATTGATTTAGCAATAACATCACCACCATATATAAAGGCAATTGATTATATTTACAATCAAATGGCAGAATTATTTTGGATTGGTGATTTCTTCGATATGGAAACACAATACAAACAAAATACAAAAAAAACAAATTATATTGGCAATAAACAAATCAGCAAAAAGGAATATTCAATTTATTCTCCTTTTGAATCATTATTGAATATTCAAGAATTAGATTTAAAGCTACAAGAAATTTATACACTTGATACAAAAAATGGTCATAAACATTCTTATCTTACCTATAAATATTTTCTTGAAATGGAAATGCATTTTTTATCAATGAGTAAAGTATTATCTAAAGATTCTCATTATATTATGGTTGTTGGCAATAGTAGTGTTAGTAATGTTAGCTTCGAAACAGCAAATTATTTAGTGAAATTAGCTGAAAGAAATGGATTTATACTTCATAATAAATGGGGATATAAAATAAAAAACAGATTTATGCGTTTTAACAGGAAAGGAAGAGGTGGCTTAATTCAAATTGATTGGGTTCTTGATTTTAGAAAAAAGTGTAATACTTAACTTCATTCTATTTTATTAACGAATCCCCATTGTATTTTGTACTTCAAGTTGATCCACAAATAATAATATTTAGATTAAAATACAATAATATTAACATCTATAATAATACTTGACGGGATTATCTGATAAAACAACTTTTCCAAAAATTATTTTTGATGGAGACATAAATGAATCTAAAACCTCAACCGGTTATAAATAAACGACATAATCTAATTATTGGTTTGCTCATTTTCGCTTTCACGCTTCTTATATATTATCTCACAATGGCTCGTTCACTTTCCTTTTGGGATGCAGGAGAATATATAACCTGCAGCAGTATTTTAGGTGTTCCCCATCCTCCCGGAAATCCGTTTTATATTCTGCTGGGAAGATTCTTCTCGATCTTTGGTGCTAATATTCCCCACGCTATTGTTATTAATTTTCTATCAGGAGTTTTCTCAGCCTTTGCCGTGATGTTCACCTATTTCTTCACAGTTAAGTTCATCACCATGTGGATCAAGCCGAAAGATGCTTATCTTGCTTATATTGGTGGTTTTCTTGCTGCCTTCTATACAGCCTTCTCTTTCACATTCTGGAATAATGCCATTGAAGCGGAAGTCTATTCAGGATTAACTTTTGTACTAAATTTAATTGTGTGGCTCACAATGATCTGGGTTGAGAAATCGGATGATCTGTCACACCAGAATATTTTATTGCTGATTATTTATATTTTCTTCCTGGGATTCGGGATTCATCAAACTTCCTTGCAATTTGCTCCAGCCGTACTTTTCATAGCTGTCTATCCAATGTTAAAATCATCTATCAAAGCTGCGGCATTCTGGAAACGTTCCATCGCTTATTTCTTTGGGTTAATAGCAATCTACCTGTTTTTTATCTATCTTGGGAAATTGATCCAGGTACCGGTTCTACCAAAATTAATGTTCATGATAGGTGCATTGGGTATCCTTATTTATCATTTGAGAGATAAAGTTTCTAAAAGAGTCTGGTTTTATGCACTTCTTTTTATTGGAGTTGCACTTTCCACTCATCTCTTCCTCTACATCAGAGCTTCACATCGTCCCTTTATCAATGAAGGATATCCGCATACTTTTAAACTTTTCTCAGATTATATTTTAAGACGTCAATATGGTGTAACCAGCATGTTCGTGCGGAGAGCCACGATTTTATACCAGATGAAAGATCAATTTTTCACTTACTTCAGCTGGCAGTTCTTTAAACCTGAGATTCTTGCTCCCTGGCTGCATGCTCCTCAATCATTTATTCAATTAATGTCCAACCTGATAGTAGCGTTTCTGGGAGTTGGTGGAGCTTATTATCATTTTAAGAAAAACAAACACTCTTTCGCTTATTTCTTCTCATTCATGTTCATGGCTTCCATCGCCATGGTATTTGTAATTAATTTATCAAATACTGAAGTGAGAGATCGTGATTACTTCTTTACTACAGCTTATAATTTTTGGACTGTCTGGATGGCAATCGGCTCAATTGCCCTGATCGATCTTGCCAGGAAAAAGGGAAAGATCCTTACAGGCTTAATCATTTTGATAGTTCTGGCTCTCCCCTGTTTGAATCTTGCTTCTCAATATTTTATTCATGATCGTTCCAGGGAATATGTCGCACTTGATTATGGACAAAATATTCTGAACAGTGTGGAAGAAAATGCCATTATCTTCACCAATGGTGATAATGATACTTTCCCGGTCTGGTATGCCCAGGCTGTACACGATCCAGCTGCGATGGAATATATTCCTCCTACCAATATAGACACTAAAGATATAGATGGAAAAATGTATCAACAGACCATCGATCCGAGTGGGAAAACGGAAAAGCTAATTGCAGACGCTATGGAATATAAAAATGAGCAATGCAGTGGTATCAGGAAGGATGTAACAATTGCCAATTTGAGTTTATTGAATACACCCTGGTACATAAAGCAGTTGAGAGATCATGAAGGAGTTGAATTCAATATTCCGGAAAGTCATATTGATCTCTGCCAGGATAATCCCCGCTCAGCACTCTATCCCAGGAAAGTATTTTCGGATAAAACAATAAAAATCTCCGGCACAATCCCGGGAGATGAGTTTTACGTTACCTTCAAGAAAGATGTGATCCTCTACGTGAAAGATCTTGCTGTTATTCAGATCATCAAAGATAATTATGGAAAACGTCCTATCTATTTCGCTGTAACCACTCCTGATCCTATTGGTTTTAATGAATTCCTCAGAAATGAAGGAATGGTGAATAGATTAGTTCCAACTAAAGGTAGAGATCAATTCGATATGGAAAGATTGATCACAAATATAGATTCAGTTTATTCCTACCGTGGAATTATGGATGAGACAATTTATAAAGATACAAATATGAAAAGACTGTTAAACAACTACGGTGCAGCTTTCTTGCGGACTTCCAGGTTTGCTCATTCCAAAAAGGATTATGAATATTCAATTAAATATATGGAAAAAGCAATAGACTTCATTGAAGAGAAAAGCAGGTTCTACAAAGGATTGTCTCAACTATATGCAGAAGCAGCACTCAGCAGTTTCGATACTGATGAAAAGGAAGTTGGTTTTTCCTATCTGGAAAAAGCGGTTTATTATAACCGTACTGAGCCAAATCTGTTGCAGCTCATATATCAATCTGCCGTTTATACTGAGGATATTGCCAGAGGAATACAGTTGTTTGATAAGATCAAGGCTTACCAGGATTCAGTTGAAATAGGATATTATATCTCTCGTTTGAAGGAGCTGCAAACACTTGATGAACTTCCAGAGAATTAGATGAAAACTGAGATTTACATCAAAGGTGCGCGTGAACATAATTTAAAGAATATAGATATTAGAATTCCCAGGAATAAACTGGTTATCATCACCGGTGTTTCCGGTTCGGGAAAATCATCTCTAGCTTTTGATACACTATATGCAGAAGGTCAGCGCAGGTATGTTGAATCTCTTTCTGCTTACGCCCGTCAGTTCCTGGGGCAAATGGAAAAACCTAAAGTTGATTATATCGAAGGTCTTTCACCTGCTATTTCCATCGAGCAAAAATCAACCAGCAAGAATCCCCGCTCCACTGTCGGCACAGTTACCGAAATCTATGATTATCTTAGAATACTCTACGCTCGTATTGGCAAACAACATTGTTATAAGTGTGGTGAGCCTGTT
>CAZSOM010000070.1:0-7699 GCA_964608295.1 uncultured Candidatus Cloacimonadota bacterium | reverse complement strand
AGTTTGAGGAAAAAATGAGATCATACCGCAAAGAACTTTGGTTTAACACAACTCAACGTAGAGAACTGATAAACATTACATCGGATGTTAAAAACTGTTTGAGAGAAAGTAGAATTAAAGAGGGTATTTGTCTGGTGAATGCTATGCACATTACTGCCAGCGTTTTCATTAATGACGATGAATCCGGATTACATAGCGATTTTGAAAAATGGCTGGAAAAACTCGCTCCTGAGAAACCATACTCACAGTATCAGCATAATGGCTTTGAAGACAACGCTGATGCACATCTTAAAAGAACAATTATGGGAAGGGAAGTTGTTGTTGCTGTTACAAATGGGAAATTAGATTTTGGACCCTGGGAACAGATATTTTACGGTGAATTCGATGGAATGCGGAAGAAAAGAATTCTTGTGAAAATAATTGGTGAATAACCTTACTCCGATCCTCACCTGGGTAATGTTGAAAGAAAAGGCGATCGTTTCAAGACAATCTTGAAGCCGACGCTTAGGAGAAGGAGATAGTTGAAATCATTGTCTAATCTTTCTCCTGTCATCCTGAGTTCATCGAAGGATGAAGTATTCTTACTAACTAATAAACCTACCCTTATTATTTGCTGGTTCAATCTTGTAGATTGAACCATAATATTCATTCTGATTGATAAGTTAAACTTCTCAATTCAATTGTGTCCGTTATCTGGTGGTTGCCGGATGCGAACAAGAAAATCAACTTGCTAAGATTAAAATATTTCGTACGCATCAGAATGATACGTCTTGCTTTCACCTGTCATCCTGAGTTTATCGAAGGATGGAGTCCTCTTGCGAGATAACTTGTAAAATTTTCTATCACACTTCGACAAGCTC
The DNA here is from genome assembly GCA_964608295.1 of uncultured Candidatus Cloacimonadota bacterium. Classification (GTDB taxonomy): domain Bacteria; phylum Cloacimonadota; class Cloacimonadia; order Cloacimonadales; family TCS61; genus Tenebribacter. Next base: position 6,839 of record CAZSOM010000070.1, on the reverse strand, counting down.
AGTGTGACAAGGGGGAAGGGTTAGGGATGAGGTTAAAATTATTTCTGACTTGACATGAAAGTTTTAATTTCCCATATTAGGATTTATTATTTTAACCAATTCACTAAGAAGAGATGAGAGGGAATATGAAAAAAACAATTATCCTTATTTTGCTGTTAATAACTACATTCTTATTTGCCAATACAACTCCTGAAGTAAGCAATATTACAGCTTCCCAACGCACAGACGGTAGTGGCATTGTAGACATTTATTACGATGTAAGCGATGCAGATGGTGATACACTCACTATTACACTGCAGTTATTCGAAGATAGTGGCAATACATTTACTATCATTCCTATCCATACAAGTGGTGAAATTGGCTCTGGAATATTTTCAGGAATAGATAAACAAATAATATGGGAAGCATTTGATGAAGATTATACACTGGGAAATAGCCAATACCAATTTAAAGTATTTGCAGATGATGGTTATACAGGTGGTTCTGGTACTGTTATCGACATTGATGGTAATGTTTACCAGACAGTACAGATAGGTGAACAGATGTGGATGGCAGAAAATTTAAAAGTAACCCATTACCAAAACGGAAATGCAATTCCTAATGTGACAGATGAGAACCAATGGATAAATCTATCCACAGGTGCTTATTGTGTTTATAACAATACACCTGCTAATGCAGAAACTTACGGAAATTTATACAACTGGTATGCGGTGGATGACAGTAGGAATATAGCTCCTGCAGGCTGGCACGTACCTACAGATGAAGAGATAATGGAACTGGAAATGTACCTAGGGATGAGTTACAGCGAAGCCCAAAATGGAGGTCCGCGGGGAACAAATGAAGGTAGCAAACTTGCCGGAAGAGCTGACTTATGGATAGATGGAGAATTAGATTATGATCCTGAATTTGGCAGTAGTGGCTTTGATTTACTTCCTGGTGGTTATCGAATCCCCTACAATGGTTTTTACACTACATGGCTTTACAACACCTACTTATGGTCTTCTACAGAGAGTAATAACGATAATGCCTGGTTACGGGGGTTGAAATACGATGGTACTGGTGTATATCGGGGCAACACCCTTAAGGGGATGGGGATTTCTATCCGTTGTGTCAGGGATTAGAAAATGTTGACTATTTGTCTATTTGACTATTTATCCCAACGATAGTCTGGTTCTAAATAATAAAGAGGTAATTATGAAAAAAGTATTATTTATTCTTATTCTTTCTATGTTGTTCTTGTCAGCTTTATATGCTGATAGAAGTATTGGGTATGCCATTTCAGAACCAGTAAGCATAAATACTATTGGAGCAAGTTTAATTAATGGACTTGTTGCTTATTATCCATTTAATGGTAATGCAAATGATGAAAGTGGAAATGAAAATCATGGTGATGTAAATGGTGCAATTCTATCTTTAGATCGATTTGAGAATATAAATAGTGCTTATGAGTTTAATGGTAGTAGTGATTTCATTGAAGTTGATAATGATTTATCACTAAATATTAATAGCTCATTTTCGATTTCTTTATGGTTTAAACCAGGTGAACTTAATCGGTACCAACGTCTCATCGGAAAGGGTACATCAGTTGATGGTAGTATCTCGAATTGGTCTATTACATATGAGGAAAATAACAGTTTAGCGTTCTTCTGGGAATCTGCAAATGATGATGATCATCTGATTTATAGTAATACTATTATCAATGATTCAAATTTCCATAACATTACAGTTTACATTGATGTTGATTTAGATAAATATGCAATATATATTGATGGGGTATTTGATAAAATGCAAACTACTTCTGATATACCAGCATCGAACAATGACCCACTCTACATCGGAGTAAGAAGAACCCAAACTTCCTTTGAAAGATATTTTAATGGTGTCATTGACGATATTCGGATATTTGATAGAGTACTTACTGAATCAGAAATTATTCAATTGTATCAAGCAGAGAATTATCAACAAATAGTGATCGATCCTCCAACAGGTAGTTATGTAGATGATATTTGGGTGAAAATTAATTGTGATACACCAGATATAATAATCAGATATACTACAGATGGCTCTGAACCAACTGAGAACCATGGTATTACTTATGTGGATTCATTGCATTTATCTCCATCAGGTGAGAATCAAACTTATGAGATTAAAGCTGTTGCACTTTTGGAGCGAGAACAAAGAGACGGGAGTACTTATACAATAGAAATAGATAGAGCTGATGCTAATTATTTATTAAATTACAATGATTTAGATTTGATTAATTTTCAATTTGAGGATGTTGCATATGGAGAAAATGTTACACATATTGAATTAGTTTTTGGTTTTAGTATTGCAAACAGAGAGCCTGTAGAGGAAACGACAACTCTTACGGTAACAGATAATGAAATTTCAATATCTGTTATGACATTGGATTATCTTCTTTCTCCAATCCCATTCCCATACTTGTTTCCAGGTGAACATTTTCAAATATTAGGAGTAAGAATATTCAATGATTCTACTTTATTAGGTCATATGAATTTTAATTACACATATAGTGATTATATCAATAATAGGAATATTGAAGCTAAATTATTTATTCATGGTGATGCAGATCAATCTAATTTTCCAGGATGGGAGTACTATGAACCATTGGAGAGAATGGTTTCAATGCTGATCCCACCTCAAAATTCTTTCGGGAGTATAAACACTGATAAAAAACCTATGTTATTAATTCATGGACTTTTTGGAAAATATCCATATTGGAATCCTTATTTTATTCTTGGATTAAATGGTGAATACAATCCAGGAGATATTGAATTTACAGGGGATGTGTGGCAATTTTATTATCCTTATGATCAGCAAGTTGAACAAAGTGCCAGTCTTTTACATAATGCTATAGAAGAAATAAGAAATGAGGGATATCAAGGTAACAATAATAATATTAATATAATTGCCCATAGCATGGGTGGATTAGTTGCAAGACAATACATACAATCTACCGAATACTCTCATAATATTAATAAACTTCTAATGCTTGGAACTCCAAATCATGGTTCTTATGCTAGCTATAATCTTGTTAAAGGAACATTAACGGGGAAACTTGGTGAATGGTTTAAAAATTATGATCCTAATGCTCCAGCTTGCAGTCAATTAATTCCAGCAAGTGAATTTCTATTTGATTTAAATTCTTCTTCTCCTGTTAGTTTAGAGGCAAGTGATGGGATTAACTATAAAAATTATTTGATCATTGCAGGTACAGATGATTTTCTTCTAGGTCATGCAGAAATTACTTTGATGGATGACGGAGTTGTGGCAGTTCAAAGCGCAAATTTACTGGAGCTTCAGATACCATTAGCCACTATAAATCTGCAACATAACACATATAATGGTCTTCAAGGTGGCTTGTCACACACGATACCTTTAAACTTTTTTAATAATGAGTATGATCCATATCAACCTGGAACAAATGAAAGCTATCAATATGTGGTTAATAATGTTGATGGTTATTGGATTTCAGAAAATAGTAGTGGTCTTAACATTATTGAGCGAAAACCAGATTCTAATTTACCACTTAATCAACCTGGTATGTTACAAGTGGAATTTAATCATGTGCTTGACTCAGAATCAATATATTTGGGAGGGAATGAAGATAAATTATATATGTCTTTTAATTTAGTAGATTACTTTCTTCTAAGTGGTTATTGGAGTGATATTGCAATTCTTAAAAACTCTCTGGATAATCTTCATACAAATTTCTTTCTCACAAAACAAGAAGGTTTTGGGATGGGAAATATCTTTAGTGAAACTCAGTTTAACTCAATTGTGCTTAAATCAGGTTTATTAATGATTAAAGAAATTTCAACTGATTTATTTTTTCCTAACCAAATTACTTCGATGTTAGAGTTGGACTTAAGTGACGGAGAACTTGCTCTCATTAATTTGAAAAACTCAATTAATACTTTTTCATCCAGAATAGTTCGCGACAGGAATAATCGCAGCGTTATAGAAGAAGAATACTTTGTTGATGCAACAATGGATTCAATGGTGTTCTATATTGGTGGATTTGAAGATGATCCAAACTTTGTAGACCACCAGATGACATTAATTGCTCCTGATGAAACAATAGTTGATTCAGCTTATGCTAATAACGATCCTAACATGGAGTACAGCGAAGATATTGATAATGGATTTGCATTTTATTATGTAGTTAATCCTCAACAAGGTTTATGGAAACTTCAATATAATGATGCTTTGCAAGATAGTAATACAATTGCATTCGTTGATAGTCCGATCTCAATCTACATAGAATTTCCTGACACAAATTATGTGCAAAATGATTCTATCTTCTTTGAGATTCCGTTACCACAACCTATTGAGTATACAAATGTTCAAATATCAGCAGAATTATTTTATAATACTCAAAGTGATTCTTTACTAAGTATAGGGAATATACCACTATATCTTTCAGTTGATTCACTTTCATACCAAGGTAGTTTTCTAGCAGAGGATTTTGGTTTGTATGAAATCACAGTTGATTTCAATTGTACCTTCAATGGTGAACAAATTGAACGACATACATATAATTCTGTTCTGGTATCTAATGTATCTGCTCCCATACTTTTAACACCAGAAAATGGCAGTGTGAATCGACCTTTAGAATTAACCTTAGCCTGGCATTCTGCAAAGAATGCTACTTCATACAATATTCAAGTATTTGCTGGATCTGATACTCTAACATTTACTGAAGCTTCTATCTCGGACACTACTTTTATACTAACTGGTTTAAGCAATAATACTGAGTATTACTGGCAAGTAAACAGTGAGAATGGAAATGGGTCTAGTAATTGGTCTAATGCTAATTATTTCTTAACAAAAATTACTCTCCCTCAATTAGTTTTACCCGAAAATGAAGATGATGGAATCTCTTCAATGGCTTCTTTAATTTGGGATCATGTAGAAAATGCAGAAAACTATCTAGTGCAGTTGGCTTTTGACGTATCGTTTATTGATCCGATTATAAGTGATTCTACAGTTACAGATACTATTTATTCATTAAATTCATTAATCAATGATTATACTTATTTCTGGAGAGTTAGTGCTAAAGATACTTATGGAGGAAGTGATTGGTCTGAAGCACGTTCATTTACTGTGAGAGAATTCGAAATAAATTTTCCAGAAGTTATTGAATTCCCTGAAGATTCTACAACTGTAATCTATTTGCCAGATTATATTTCGGATTTTGAATTAGGAAGAACAATTGTTGATGTAACCGGTATCAATAATATTTACACTTCTCAAGATGACTATTCATTAACTATATCAGCAGAAGAAAATTGGTATGGACAGGAATCACTTATAATAACTGTCTTTGATGGAATAAATGCAACCAGAGCAACAGCTGTTGATACAATGTCCACATCAGTAACTCCAGTGAATGATCCTCCAACAATAATACTCCCAGACTCACTAAATTTCTTTTATGGACAAAGCTATGAAGTCGATTTTTCATTATTTATAGATGATGTTGATAATGCAACAAATGAACTATCTCTTACATATGAAGAAAATCTTAACATTGATATTCAGATAGTAGATCATCTTGTAACATTATCAGGAATCAATAATTGGGTTGGAAATGATACATTAACTTTTTTTATTGATGATGGAATGAATCCTGTAAGACAAGTGAAAAGAAATGCAAGAAAACAAACTACAGATTCTTATACAGAAGATTCTAGAATTAATAACCAAGATAAATCAATGTCTATTCCAAAAAATACTAGAGCTTTAACTTCAGATCAGGTTTTAGTGATAGTTAATCTTATGATTCCAGAGAATGTATCTATAGAGAACAATGATGGTGTGTGTCTAATCTCTTGGAATCCAGTTCCTGCAGCGAATGGATATATTGTTTATTCTTCTACTGATCCGAATGCTCTCTTTTCTGAATGGACTTTAGAAACACTATCACCAATAGCAGACACATATTGGGTTGATACAGAAAATGTTGATAAAAAGTTTTTCAGAATTGTAGCTGTAAAGACTCAATCTACCGCAAGAATCATTAGAAGTAATAAATCAAGACTGAAACCAATCAAAAAGAATGATTTGAAAGACAATATCACTGAAAGAAGACTGAAAAAGAAGTAAGTAATATATTTATTTAGAAGAAGTATTAATATGTAAAAGCAGTTAAGGCTGATACCACAAGAGATTAGTTGGTAGATAGAAGCAGTATTAGTTCACATTTAACTTCTCCCAGAGGGAGAGGAATGAATTGTAGTAAGAACTGTGACTTCCTTTCTCCTGTGGGAGAAGTGCTTGGGATGAGGGCAAATAAGGTTTTACCTAATCCCAATCTTCAAAAACACATCATCCATCTCAATCAATAATTCAGGATCAATACGTTTTTTATGCCAGCCCACACCCCAATGCAGATGATTTCCGGTTGAACGTCCGGTAGAACCCACCTCACCGATCTTCTCACCTGAGAGTATATAATCTCCAACTTCTACATTTATTGAGCTCATATGGATGTAAATGGAACTTAGACCACTACCGTGATCCAATAAAACAAATTTACCATTGTAGAAATAATCTCCGGTTAGAACGACTACACCTGTTGTCATTGCATTCACAAAAGTCCCCAGAGGAGCAGCAATATCAAGTCCGTTATGAGGTTTTTTGGGAATTCCATTCAGGATCCTTTGACTGCCAAAAACACCAGTAACTCTATGGTCAGAGACGGGCAGACAGAATTCATCCAAATATAAATTTACATTCTTATACAATTTAGTACGAGTAATACTTAATTTTTCGGATTCATCTGAAATTCTCTGAATGAGCTTTGAATCCTGCGG
>CAZSOM010000069.1:0-7761 GCA_964608295.1 uncultured Candidatus Cloacimonadota bacterium | reverse complement strand
ATGGAAGCAAAATTCATTCTGACAGAGTCCGGTGTCATCCAGGAAGAATCAACCTATTTTGGCGTTCCCTGTCTAACTTTGCGCCCTAATACAGAACGACCAATCACGATAACTGAAGGAACCAATAAAATGGTGAAATTAGAAACAACCCACATCATCGAAGAAGCTCAGAATATATTAAACGGCAACATCAAAAAAGGTAAGATCCCCAAATATTGGGACGGTAAAACAGCACCGAGGATTGTGGAAATTTTTCGAAATAAACCATAGTTCCAGTTTATTGTAATTTTTCATCTTTCTGATAGAAATAGAAAATATTTGACACGTTGAACGTGGTATATTTTCTAAATGTAATTTATTAAAAAAAATGATGAGAGGAGTTTATTATGTCCACTGTTTCAATTCTCGCTTCCAGCAGCATAGAACAGGATTTTCTCCCGGCGAAATACATTCCAATAGGCAAAGATGAGTATTATTATCGCAACCTCCAAAACTCTAAATCAGAAAATGTATGGCGCAATCTAAATTCGAAAGAAGTTGATCAACTTATAAAGAACAATAACACTTCAAGCGATTGGAACAAAATATATGTAACAGATCGGTTTGATCCTGCTATGATAAAAAATTCGGAGTTCTTTGGACAAGTCAGAATCGGAGATATCCGCAATATATTTCTCGAGCATCATGATCTCAGACTGGCTGTTGGGATCACGAACAGCACGATCATTTCCTGTGATATCGGGGATGATGTGGCAATTCATCATGTTCGATATTTGTCTCATTATATCATCGGCGATCGTTGCATCCTTTCCAATATTGATGAAATGCAAATCACGAATCATGCTAAATTCGGTAATGGAATTATCAAAGAAGGAGAACAGGAAGATGTTCGGGTGTGGTTGGATCTGATGAATGAAACCGGATGCCGCAAAATTCTTCCCTTTGACGGTATCATCACAGCAGATGCCTATTTGTGGGCAAAATACCGAGATGATGCAAATCTTCAGGAAAAACTTATTGAGATAACCCAAAATTCTTTTGATTCACACCGCGGCTATTATGGCACTATCGGAGATCAATGCGTAATTAAAAATTCGTTAACTCTGAAAGACGTAAAAATTGGTGAACACTGCTACATCAAAGGCTCGAATAAATTGAAAAACCTGACGATAAATTCTTCAAAAGCGGAATCAACTCAAATTGGTGAGGGCGTGGAACTGGTAAATGGAATTATCGGTTTTGGATGCCATATCTTTTACGGATGTAAAGCAGTCAGGTTCATACTGGGTAATAATTCAAATCTAAAATATGGAGCCCGTTTGATCAATTCTTTTCTGGGTGATAATTCCACAATTTCCTGCTGCGAAGTTTTGAATAATCTCATTTTTCCGGCTCATGAACAACATCACAATAATTCCTTTCTGATCTCAACAGTCGTGCTGGGTCAAAGCAACCTGGCAGCAGGAGCAACAATCGGTTCAAACCATAACAGCAGAGCCAATGATAATGAGATTCGTGCCGGACGCGGATTCTGGCCCGGTCTATGTTCCAGTGTAAAACATTCCTGCCGCTTTGCTTCTTTTGTACTTCTTTCCAAAGCTGCATATCCAGCCGAACTTGATATTCCATTACCATTTTCGCTACTAAATAATAATGAAGTACAAGGACAATTGGAAGTAATGCCAGCATTCTGGTGGATGTATAATATGTACGCCTTGGCACGCAATACCTGGAAATTTACCAATCGGGATAAACGCAAAAATAAAGTACAAAATATCGAATTTGATTCACTGGCTCCGGATACAATTGAGGAGATCTTCTCTGCTTTGGAATTATTAGAATTGTGGACAGGAAAAGCCAGTGTTAGAAGCAAGAGAAAATTAACAAACAAAAGTGATGACGAATTGATTCTCATTGGAAGAGAGTTGTTACAAGATTCTAAAGATGAAATTAGTAATCTGGAAATCCTGGGTGAAAATATGGAAAAATCTAACCGGAAAGTTATAATCATGAAGGTTCATAAAGCCTATCATGCCTATTGCGATATGCTGCATTATTATGCGATCAAGAATTTAATGGAATATTTGAATTCAACTCCGGAAACTGATTTTTCTTCAATGTGCAAAGCTCTGAATGTTAAACGCATCAAGGTGTGGGTAAACTTGGGTGGACAATTGATTCCCGCTTATGATGTAGATCAATTGCGAAGTGATATTGGTTCTGGCAAGCTGAAGACTTGGAAGAATATTCACCTGTGTTATAATAGACTTTGGAAAGCATATCCGCTGGAAAAACAAAAACACGCTTTTTCTACACTTTGCAAAGTACTTAAGATAGATCATCTAACAAAAGAACATTGGCTATCTGCTTTAGATAAAGCAATTATTATTCAGGAATATATCAGAGACCAGGTATATAATTCCAGAAAGAAAGATTTTGATAATCCCTTCCGACAGGCAACTTATCGAAATATGGCAGAAATGAAAGCTGCAATCGGAACGATTGAAGACAACAGTTTTGTGAAGCAGGTACGTGTGGAAACGGATGATTTCAAAAAACGAATTGATGAGCTGAAACTGAGATAAACAAATTAGGGAGAAAAAGATGAATCTAAAAGAAGAAAGATACTCAAAGTATGCATTGACCCGTGAGATGATGGACACAATCGATATTGTAAGAAATTTTAATGCTGACCAGACAGCTGAAATTGCGAAAAAAATTAATTCTGTCGGTAAACTTCTGCTCACAGGAGAAGGTTCCAGTCGAATTTTTCCTGCCAAAAATGCGATTCGAAAAGCACTCACTCAAGGATTGGATTTCAGTATTTCCACAGACGGCTCGCGCCAGTCTGCTCAATATGACCTTTCCAAGTTTGCTGTTTTCTGTGCTTCGAATTCCGGTCGCACCAAAGAAGTTGTATTGCTGGCTAAGAAATTAGCTAAAATTGGCAACGATAATCGGTTCTGTTTATCCGCCAATAAAGGAACGCTTTTGGAAGAAGCCTGTAAGGAAACTTTTGTGTTAACCTGCGGCTGGGAACAAGCTGTGGCAGCCACCAAAAGCGTGATCGAACAAGCTTTGTTTTATGAATCAATTCTGTGGCACATCATTAAAAAAGATTCTTCAGGAATTTGCACTAAGTTAGCTTCTCAGATCAAGCAAGCTCTCACGTTAAATATTGATCCTGAAATTATTGATCTTGCCGCAAAAGCTACGACCATCTTCTTCGCCGGTTATAATGATGGTGTAGCTGAAGAACTAACCCTGAAAACAAATGAAATCACTCGCAAGAAATCTGATTTTCTGGAAGGCACTTATGCTGTGCATGGCATCGAAGAGGTGATGGAAAAAAACGATATTGTTTTTGTGATTGATCCGATTGATGAGGAGATTGAAAAATTTCAAGAAGTTCTGGAAAAAGGTGTTGGACTCACTGTTGTTGCTATTTCCCACAAAGAGACTCCATTTAAGACAATTCTTGTTCCGGATGCTGGTGAGATGAATCCTTATGTTCTGCTTAGTGCTGGTTGGAATTTATTGGTTGAAATTGGCTTAGCTTTGCAGATTAACTTAGATAAACCTGAACGTGCCAGAAAAGTTGGGAATGAATTTATTGGTTAAATACAATCAGAAAATAAAATTTAAATATTGAAAAAAAGAGAGGAATTATCATGAAAAAATATCTTTTTCTTATTTTTCTGCTGACAGCCTCACTGTTATGTGCAGATTATGTCGAAAAAGCGAAATCTATCAAAATGCTTCAACAGGCAAAAGCCGAAGATTATCCTGACTGCAATGAAGTATATATTTCCAATATCATTGTAGAATTGGATGAACATTGTCTAGGCTATGAAATCAACGAATCTTATAAAAAAATCCTGACAGATGGAGCCAGAAAAGATAATTCAGTCAGCTTCTGGTTTGACATGGATTATGGCGAATTAGTGGTCGAAGCAATTGAATTGATCAAAGCAAGTGGTGAAATCATTGCCTTTGATCCAGAAGAAATTTTGCAGGAAAAAGATAACAGTTACATGGGTAGAGCCAATATTTATTCGGAATCTTCCAAAGTTCTAACCGCAGAAATCCCCAACCTTGAAATCGGTGATATTGTTTATACCAAACAAAAGGACATTAGTAAAAAAACCAGGATGGAAGATAATTATTTCAACATATTTAACATCGAAACATATTCGAAATACTTGAATGATTATCTGGAAATAAACCTTCCAAAAAGCAAAAAGCTTTATATTCATGAACTCAATAAAACGGATTTTCCCTACAAGTTTGTTCAAGTTGAGAATGATGATCTCATTTCATATCAATGGACAGTGCAAAATAATCCCAAAATAATTTATGAACCAAACATGGAAGATTCGAACATATTTGCCTTCCATATAAAAATGACAACTGTGGAAAGTTGGGAAGAAATTTCCCGCTGGTATTATAACATAGTCGAACCGCACATGGGAATAAATGACGCCATCAGAGAAAAGGTTGTGGAGCTGACTGACGGGCTGACTACGCGACAGGAAAAGGCTGCAAAATTATTTTACTGGGCTGCTCATAATATTCGCTACCTGGGGGTAGATAAAGAAAAAAACAGACCAGGTTTTGAACCTCATGATGTAACCTATACATTTGAAACACGCGGCGGTGTGTGCCGAGATAAAGCTGCTTTGCTCACAGCAATGCTGCGGGAAGCTGGAATAGGTTCTGATGTCATCTTAATCTCCTCCGGCTCAAGATTAAATTTTGAAGCTCCAATGGTATGGTTCAACCATGCCATTACAGTTTCGTATGATGAAACAGGTGAGCCAGAATTTATCTTTGATCCGACCGATGAGAACACAAAAGATTTCCTGCCTAAGTATGAAGAAGACAACACTTACCTGATAGCATCTAAAGAAGGTGCCACGCTCAAAACTACTCCTATCTCAGATCCTTCGATTAATAATTCAACCGTAAAAATTAAACTGAAGATCGATGAGAATAATAATGCAACCGGTACAATCGAATACCTTTTTTCAGGTTTTTCTGATACTGTTATCCGTTCCAGATTATCCAGCTTGAATAAGTATGAATTTAATAAAACAGTCTCCAAATTTATCAGTAGTCTGCATCCTAACTGCAAGCTTATCGATTTCGATTATGTAGATCCTGCTAATATGGAAGAGAATTTAAAGATTACAGTTGAAATTAAAATCGATGACTATATTGCTACTTTTGGTGGTAAGATATTCATACCTTTCGAGCCTTCACGCTTGAAGCTGAATATGGTTTATTACTGGATGATGATGCCTTTTGACTTAAGTGAAAGAAAGTATGATTTCCAACTGATGGGAGCTTTCAGCTTTGATATTGATTATGAGATAGAGTTCTCTGATGAGTTGATAAATCCTTCCATTCCACAATTAGAATCGCTCAATTATAGCGGATTTGAAACTGCTTTTTCCTCACAACATACAGACAATGTAATGACTTTCAATTATCATTTTGAAAACAATGAAATTCACTTTAAGAAAGAACAATTTCAGGAGATCAAACAAAAGCTGGCAAATCTGACGAAGTATGAGAATCTTTACATAATTGCCAATATTGGAGGTAATAATGATTAGAAGAATACTGACTCTCTTGCTGCTGGCTTTTTGCCTGAATATTTTTGCCGACAGAATCGATGATGTAATCCAAAATATAGCTGGATTAGACAAGTACCAGGATGCATCTGCAATAAATGTTCTCACAGAAATTGATCTGGAAGTCATGTATGATTTCAGCTATAATTATCATGTTTTCTATGTGAAGAAAATCCTGAATTATAAAGGCAAAAAACGTTATTCGGATGTGAAGATCAGTTATAATGCAGATTATGAAACTATAAAGCTTGGACATTGTTTCACCATCGATACAGAAGGTAATAGAATAGAAATTCCCGAAAATCAAATTTACGACATGAATGACACCGAATCTATCCAATCACCGGATTATAAAAATTTCCGTGAAAAGATCATCAATTTCCCTCAGATCGAACCTGGTTATTTTGTTGTTTTGGATTATACTATCACAAACACTAGACGTGAGCCGGTAAGCGGCGTGGAACATCTTAGAGAATCAAATCCTTACCTGGAAAAAACTTTCAGCATCACTTTCCCAATAAAAATGAAACTGAAAAGTTTCTACGACAAAGATATTGTCAGATTTTCAAAACAAAAACAGGGAGGTCACAACACATATTCATGGAATGTAACTGACACAAAGATTTACAAAGAAGAAAATAATTCCCCTTCGCTGCTTCTTTCCGGAACACCAATAGTTTACAGCTTTTACAAGGATTGGCACGAACTGGCTGATGCCAAATTAGCTAAGTTGAAAAATATTGATATTAACCCTGAGATTTCGGAAGCGGTGAAATCCATTACCGAAAATCGTAACAATGAGAAGGAAAAAATATTAGCAATCTACAAATATATGGCAGATAATTTTAATGAAAAAGAATCTTACATTTCGCAGATTGATTTCACTCCGGAACCACTGAGTGAAGTTTGGCAAAAAAAATTCGGCTCGGAAAAAAAACTGACAGCCATGTTTATTGCTATGGCAAATTCAGCTGGAATTGATGATGTTTATCCTGCCGTGATTCTTGATTCAAATGATAGATTCTCAGAAATTCAAGAGAATTATGCAGTCGCAAATTTCATGGATAGAATTTGCGTTTATTGGGAAGGAAATCTATATTGCCCTGGAAATAGTTTCATTCCTTTTACTTTTGCTGGTAATGTGGAAAGCAACGTACTGATCGGAAATGACAAATATGAATTTATTCAATACAAAGCACGAACCACACCGGACGAAGAATATTTATACAATTATTTAATAGATGGAAATTCTGCCCGAGTGAAAATCGAAGCACATTATTCCGGTGCAATGAATCAGAAAAAGAGAGAATGGTATTTGAACATGCCGGATTCTCAGCGCAAGATCTGGTTCAATCGATCTTTGGGAGAACGTTCCGCATCACTTACCGAAGGACCTAATTTTTTGAATTTTGATCAAATTGAGGAAGATCTGCGAGTTAATTATACTTTGGAATACGATGGTTTTTTAGTTGAGCAGAAACCTTACAAATACTTCAAACTTATTGCTTCCAGTTTTAACATTGATGTAGCTCTCGATGAAAGAGATAATGACTATCAGATAGCAGACGAAATATTTCTGAAACAACAATTTATTATCAATTTTGAAAATTCTGAGAACTTGCAGCTTTTGAATAAAATCCAAAATATAACAGAATTCATGATCAATGAAAGCAAGGCATATTTTTCTCTCGAGACAGAATTAAAAGGATCCAAACTAATTGTGAATAAAGAAATCTACATTCCAGAAGGTGTGATTTCCAATAGTGATTATAAAGAATTTAAGCAATTCATTCTTTCGATTAAAAATCCAATAAACGATATGGTTTTTATAAAATGAAAAATAAATACTTTTTGCCTGTTTTTTCTGAATTCCTTTCAGAAAATGAATTAAAACATATTATAAACATTAATGTGGGTTTTCTAGAAGAAATTGGAGTAAAACGTATCTCCGAGCAGGAGTTATTAGAAGTTAACCAGGTTTATTATTTTATTGTAACCGGGGGGACAGAACAGCAAGTTCTGAATCTACAGAAGAAAAGGGATAACAGCTTTAGCAACGAAGAAATTGTTCTACTTGCTCATGCCAGCCACAATTCTCTTCCAGCCTGTTTAGAAGTTCTGGCAA
>CAZSOM010000068.1:0-7785 GCA_964608295.1 uncultured Candidatus Cloacimonadota bacterium | reverse complement strand
AAAAATTAGTAAAACTAAAAATAAGGAAATAATCTAAATTTTTTTTAGTTTCAAGTGCATTTAATCATAAAGTGAGGGAACTTTTATGTTGTCTGATATTGATATAGCCCAAAAAGCAAAAATGAAAAAAATCACAAAAATTGCTGAAGCAATTGGTCTTTCTTCTCATGATATTGAATTATATGGAAATTATAAAGCAAAAATCAAGTTTGAAGCTATTGAAAAGCTTAAGGATAAACCCGATGGTCAGTTAATATTAGTTTCTGCCATTACACCAACTCCGGCAGGAGAAGGGAAGACAACCGTATCCATAGGTTTAGCGCAGGCAATGAATAAAATTGGGAAAAAAACTATCGCAGCTATTAGAGAACCATCTTTAGGACCGATTTTCGGAATCAAGGGTGGAGCAGCCGGTGGTGGTTATTCCCAGGTTCTTCCAATGGAAGACATTAATTTGCACTTCACAGGAGATATGCATGCGGTAACTTCTGCAAATAACAACCTGGCAGCCCTTATTGATAACTCGATCTACTCTGGGAATCCCTTCAGAATTAATCCAAGAACCGTTACCTGGAAACGTGTACTTGATGTGAATGATCGATCTCTGAGAAATGTTGTTATTGGCTTGGGTGGTAAAACGCAGGGAGTTCCGCGTGAAGATGGTTTTGATATTACTCCAGCATCTGAGATCATGGCAATTTTGTGTCTTTCCAACAACCTGGAAGAATTGAAAGAGAAGATCGGAGAAATCATAGTTGCGCAAACATATAGTAACGAATTAGTCAAAGTTAAGGATATGGGATTTGAAGGTGCCATAACCTCACTTCTAAAAGATGCATTAAAACCGAATCTGGTTCAGACAATTGAAAATACACCAGCCTTTGTTCACGGAGGACCTTTTGCTAATATTGCTCAAGGAACAAGTAGTATTTTAGCTACAAAAACAGCTCTTAAGCTTGCTGACTATGTTGTTACTGAAGCGGGTTTTGGTTTTGATCTTGGTGCGGAGAAATTCTTTGATATTGTTTGCCCTTATGGCAAGTTTTGTACTTCAGCAGTTATCCTTGTTGCCACGGTTCGAGCAATAAAACATCATGGTGGAGTTAAGATCAGAGATCTTGCCTTACCGAATGTGGAAGCAGTAAAAATTGGTCTGGCAAATTTAGAGAAACACTTAGAGAATATCAGAAAATTTGGTATGAAGTCAGTGGTAGCGATCAATAAATTCTACACAGATACGGAAGAGGAATTACAGATCGTAAAAGAATTTGCAAATGAGTATGGTTTTGATGCTTCTATCGTGAATTACTGGGGAGAAGGTGGCAATGGTGGAACTGAATTGGCTGAGAAGGTAACAAAGTTAATTGATAATGATGTATGTCATCTTAACCAGTTGTACGAATGGAAAGCACCTGTTGAAGAAAAAATTCTCAAAGTAGCCCAGGAGATCTACGGAGCCGAAAAAATAGATTACTCTAGTGAAGCAAAAAAAGATCTAAGATTGATAAAAAAGAATGGATACAGCGACTTTCCTATTTGTATAGCCAAAACCCAGAAATCATTGTCTGACAATCCAAAATTATTAGGCAAGCCAAAAGATTTTCTGGTAACGGTTCGTAGAATCCTGATCGCCTCTGGAGCGGGATTTTTAATTCCTGTAACAGGGGATATTATGCGGATGCCGGGACTTCCTAAACAACCCGCAGCATTAAAAATTGATATTGATAAATCAGGTAATATTAAAGGATTGTTTTGATAACGATAAACTGCTTATGGAGGACGAAGTGAATTTCTATTCTAAAAATGATATTATTGAAATGCTTATAGGAACACACGTTTTCAGTGATCAGAAAAGTGCTATCAAACTTGCTCAAAAGGCGGAAGATAGTAGTGATCTACTTAATTATGCAATTCGATTTGAGAAAGATACTTTACTTTTCTTTCACTCAATTCGAAAGTATGCAAAGGGTGAAAAAGTTGTAAAAATTATTAATACTATAATCAATGAAGAGGTTTCGCACATCGAGAAACTAAGTAAATTGCTTGATATGATTTGAAAAATAGATTGAGATAAAAGAAGGTTCTAAGTGGAGAATAAAGTTAAAATTCTAATTGCTGAAGATGAAGTTATAATAGCTCAATGCTTGAAGCTCGAGCTTGAAGATATCGGTTATGAAGTCTTTGATTATGTAACAACTGGTGAAGAAGCTTTTAAAATCACGCAGGAGAAAAAACCGGATATAGTTCTATTAGATATCAGTTTATCAGGTGAAGTTGATGGAATTGATGCCGCAATCAGAATTAAAGAGAATTTAAATATTCCCATTGTTTTTATGACGGGATATACTGAATCAGGTATTTTTGAACGTGCTCAAAAAGTTAAGCCTCTAGCATTTCTAGAAAAACCGGTTGAAATTCATACCTTGAAGCCAGTGATTGATTCTTATTTTAGAGATAAATAATGATTAATATTATCTTAAAACAAAAAATGATGAACAAAGTACTTTATGCTCTTGTTCCTATCATATTTTTTTCAATTTACCTTTTTGGCTGGAGGGTCTTGGCTGTTCTATTGATTTCAAATCTCTTTGCCTTTCTTACAGAGTATATGTTTATCCGTAAGAAGAAATTCGGTAAAGTGTCAATGGCGGTTTTTGTAACAGGAACATTACTGGCTCTTACACTTCCACCCACAATTCCTTTCTGGATGGCTGCTGTTGGTTCAATAGTGGCTATTGGTTTTGGTAAAATGGTCTTTGGTGGATTTGGTATGAATGTTTTCAATCCAGCTATTGTGGGCAGAACCTTCATCTATATTTCTTTCCCAAATGCCATGACTATGCAGTGGCTACAGCCAATTATGAAGTTCCCAGCTGGATTTTCAGTCTGGCAAAATCCTAGTCTGATCACGAGAGCTACACCAATTATTGAATATAACAATTCTGCTAAAATAACAGAGCTTCCTCAACTATTTTTGGGAACGATATCCGGGAGTATAGGAGAGACATCAGCATTGCTAATTCTGTTAGCTGGAATATACTTGGTAATTACAAAAACTACCAAATGGCAAGCTATCCTTTCTATTTTAATTTCGTTTACTCTGTTCACATTAATTTTTTATGGCAAAAATCCAATTCCATTTATGTTGAGTGGTGGTCTGATGTTTGGAGCGATCTTTATGATCACAGATCCCGTATCAATGCCTAAACATAGAATAGCGATCTGGATCTATGGTTTGTTAGTCGGATTCCTCACAGTATTTATCCGTAAGTTTTCTCTCTTCACGGAAGGTTTCATGTTTGCTCTGCTTTTGGGAAACGTCTTCATGCCTATCATAGAAGTTGGCTTGAAACAGATTACGGTAAAAGCAAATGGCAAATAACAAGAAACTTTTCAGGGAAACCAGAATCTATCCAGTTGTTTTCATGCTTATAATAACCATTTTATTCATAGGGATCTTAGCTACATTTTATCAACTCTCCATTGAAAAAGTTACAAAATACCGTGAAGCGATGATGAAAAAAATGGTACTTAAAACGTTTGAACTTCCAACTGAAAATATAGAAACCGAATTCACTAAATATATTACTCTACAAGAAATGGAAGACTTCATGTACTATGAAGCTAAATCTGATTCCATCTTATTAGGATATTGTTTTCCTATTTCAGGTAGCGGACTTTGGGGAACTATTCATGCTTTATTAAGTGTTAAGCCAGATTTTAGTGAAATAATTAATATTGATATTGTAGAACAAAACGAGACTCCTGGTCTGGGTGGCAGGATAACAGAAGATTGGTTTAGAAAACAATTCAAGGGGAAAGCTTTACTGATAAATGATGTTCCTCAATTATTTTCTATGATTCCTGAAAACGAAAAAGCAGGTGACAATGAAATTTGTCAGATCACTGGAGCAACTGCATCCAGTAAAGCAATTGTGGAGATGATATATAGAAATATTTTGGAGTATAGTCCAAAACTAAGAGCAGAAAAATGAATAAAAAAGAAATATTTATAACTAGTGCCTTTACGGAGAATTCGGTTTGGAGACAGATCCTGGGAATCTGTTCAGCGCTGGCTGTAACAAATCTGATGTTGAATAGTTTGGTGATGGGATTAGGAGTGATCTTCACATTAGCTTTATCCAGTTTCACAATTTCGTTGATCCGTGAACTCATTCCTAAACGTATCCGAATGATGGTGCAGACACTTATCATAGCTTCTTATGTGATCATCGTTGATCTGTTTTTAAAAGCGTATTATCCAGAGATCAGTAAATCGTTGGGACCGTATGTCGGTTTGATTATCACAAATTGTATAATTATGGGTAGAGCTGAAGCATTCGCGGGTAAAAATGCTCCTTTTGACGCTATGATTGATGGGGTCGGAGCTGGAATTGGATATACACTTGTATTACTTGTTATCGCTTTTGTGAGAGAATTGTTTGGTTTTGGTTCTGTGTTTGGTATTCCGCTTTTGGGTGATTGGTGGACTAAGTGGTCGATCATGGTGATGGCTCCCAGTGCTTTCTTTATGCTGGCAATTCTAATTTGGATTATTAATACTCCCAAAGTAAAAAAAGGATAGATCATGGAATTGAATGCATTTATAATATTTATTGCTGCAATTTTCACTAGCAATATTCTACTGACAAATTTCCTGGGAATGTGCTCTTTTCTCTCAGTTTCAAAAGAAGTAGAATCCTCAATAGGTCTTGGAATGGCAGTATTCTTTGTGATGACAGTAACTTCTGCTCTCAATTATATTGTCTATCACTACATCTTAGTTCCTCTAGATATTATCTATCTTCAATATATAATATTTATCATCGTAATTGCTGCTTTCGTACAGCTAACTGAGATGGTGATAGAACGCTTTTCTCCCATATTGTATTATTCTTTAGGAATTTTTCTTCCATTAATTACAGTTAATTGTGCAATTTTAGGTGTGTCGCTTTTTATGATAATCAGGAATTATAGTTTTCTGCAATCTGTAGCTTATGGAGCAGGAAGTGGACTTGGCTGGCTGTTGGCAATATTGTCTTTAGCAGGAATCAGGCAAAAGGTCAAAGAAGAATACGTTCCTGCCGGTTTAGCTGGAGCAGGACTCAGCTTGATAATTACTGGAATTATGGCTTTAGCTTTTGTCGGATTTTCAGGCATTGTTGTCATCCAATAAAGGGTAATTTAATGATCTCAGCTATAATAAATACAATTTTGATAGTCTCTGGAATTTCTGGATTTCTGGCTTTACTTCTTGTTATTGCGGATTACTTCTTTGCAAATTACGGTGAATGTAAAATTAATATTAACAAGAAGAAAGAGATAACAGTAACAGGTGGAGATTCATTATTATCCACTTTAAATGAACAGAAGATCTATCTTCCTTCGGCTTGTGGGGGAAGGGGAAGCTGTGGATTCTGCAAATGTAAAGTAGAATCTGGTGGAGGACCACTTCTTCCAACAGAAAAGCCGTTTCTTACTGCAGAAGAAATTGAAAACAATGTTCGTCTTTCCTGTCAGGTGAAGGTAAAAGAAGATATTGAGATTCAAATACCGGAAGATATCTTCAATATTAAGAAATTCAAAGCAACTGTAGTTGACATCAGAGATATGACCCATGACATTAAAGAGATCAGATTTAAATTAGAAGAACCTGCCGAGATCGATTTTAAAGCCGGTCAGTACATGCAGTTGATAACACCACGTTACGCAAAAGTAAGGCAATCTGTTTCACGTGCCTATTCAATTTCCAGCAATCCTGATCATAAAGATTTTATTGAACTGATTATTCGTAGAGTTCCAGAAGGGATCTGCACAACTTGGGTTCATGATCATTTGCAGGTGGGAGATGAAGTAAATCTAACAGGACCTTTCGGTGATTTTTTTATTCAGGATACAGAAGCGGATATGCTGTTTGTAGCAGGAGGAAGTGGAAAAGCACCGATCAAATCAATGCTGGAATATTTGGAAAAACGGAAAAGTACAAGACGGATGGGTTATTTCTTTGGTGCTCAAAAAAGAGATGAATTATATCACACAGAAATGTTTGAACAGCTTGAAAAAAAACTGCCTGATTTTAAATATTTTCCAATCCTTAGCCAGCCTTCTGAAGCTTGTGAATGGGATGGTCGGTGTGGTTATGTATTACCGTTTTTCGATGAATATATAAAAGATCCGATGAATACAGAAGCCTATCTTTGTGGTAGTCCTGGTATGATCGCAGCTGTTGTGAAGGATTTGATCAAACGTGGAATTCCTGAAGAGAAGATATATTTTGATAGCTTTGCTTAAAAGAGAGGTTATATGAAAGAGACACCGAAAGATAAAAAGATCCATAAGAACCTTATGCCCGGTCAGATGAGCATAGAGGGTTTTTTGGGCAAAGATAAACGTAACTTCAATGAGATCATATCCTCAGATAAGGCAGTACTTGATAGATTGGGACTGACATCTCAAATGATAGCAGATAAGTTGCAGTATTTCACTGATGCAGCTTTCGAAAGCTATGATGGTTCTATTCTAATAGATGAGAAATTTGAGGTTAATTACAATTCATTTCGTGGAAAATTGATCTGTCCTTTTGAGCATTCTGGTGTTTATAGAAAAGGGCTTGTCATTTTGAAGAATCTGGAAAATCAAATAGAAATTAGTTGGACACCGCTTAATATTCACATGATCAGAGAGCATTGTTTCTTTGAAGGGAAAGGTTCAATACATCGCTTGGAACCGACCCTTTTGAAAGAAGCTATTTTTTAGCTGGGAAAAGATTTTGGATTTTGAAAAATTAAAACAACAAAAATTCTTATTTATTTATTTGACTACCAAAAACTGTAATGTCTGCAAAGTTTTACAACCTAGATTGAGAGATCTTGCCAGTAAATTCATAGGTTCTGAGTTTCATTTGTTAGATCTTGATGTTCTCAAAGAAGCTTCTGGATATTTTATGGCTTTCTCAGTTCCTACTTTCCTAGTCTATTCTGAGGGGAAGGAATTGCTGCGTGAATCCAGATATATGAATTTGGACGAGATTAAAAATAAATTAGATAGATATTATGAAATGATATTTGATTAAAGGATGAAAAAATGAAAAAGATACTATTAATTCTTTTCCTGGTTAGCAGCTTTCTTTTTGCTGAAAATACTAATTACAAGATCATCGATACCAAATCTAATCAAGAGATAGATTTAAAAGGGATGGTTGAAAAGTTAAGTGGTTATGATGTGGTCTTTTTTGGTGAATTACATGGTAACCAAGTTCTGCATCAAATGGAATTCGAACTATTGAAGATGTTTCACTCCAAGCATAAAAACCTGATAGTTTCTTTAGAAATGTTCGAGCGAGATGTTCAACCTGTGTTGGATAATTACTTAATAAACGAAATCTCAGAAGAGGAATTTCTAGCAGATTCACGTCCATGGCCGAATTATGAATCTGATTATAAACCAATTATTGAATATGCTAAAGATAATGAGCTTACAGTTGTTGCCGCAAATATCCCGAGACGATTCGCTGCAATGATAAGCAATAAGGGGATGAATGCCCTTGATTCACTTTCAGTGGAAGATAAAAAATTCATAGCAAGAAATCATAAAGTTTTTGAAGATAAATATAAAGAACGTTTTATCGAGACAATGAAAAACAACATGGCTCACAATAGTAAAATGCCTAAGGGAATGATGATAAATTTTGATCAGATCTATGCAGCTCAATGTATAAAAGATGATACAATGGCTGAGTCAATTTTAAAATATCAACGTATTCCGCCTCGACGAAAAGTGATTCAT
>CAZSOM010000067.1:0-7824 GCA_964608295.1 uncultured Candidatus Cloacimonadota bacterium | reverse complement strand
TCCGTTTATTTCACAAACCTTTTCTGCCAGATAATGAGCTTTAGTTGTGCTTTGAACTGCAACTTCTTTTAATCCTTCTTTTCCCATCAAGGTCATATAAACTGTAGCTGCCAAGTTGCAGAGAGCCTGGTTAGAGCAAATATTGGAAGTAGCTTTAGCGCGACGGATATGCTGCTCACGAGCTTGTAATGTGAGAGCATAACTTCGCTTACCATCAGTATCTAAAGTTGCACCTACAATACGCCCAGGCATAATTCTGCTGAGTGAAAGATTTGTAGCCAGAAATCCAAAGAGGGGACCTCCATAATTTTGAGCATTACCTAGAGCTTGTCCTTCACCAACAACAATGTCTGCTTTATACTCGTTAGGAGCATTCATTACAGCCAGAGAAATGGGATCAACAGTTACTATGAAAAGAGCTTTTTTGACAGAATGAGTAATTTTTTCTATAGCAAATACATCTTCTATATTTCCTAAAAAATTGGGCGTTTGGAGTAGTACACAACCTGTTTCATCATCCATTTTTTCTTTAAGAATATCCAAGTCTACTAAGCCATCTTTGGCTGGTACAATAACTAATTCAACGTTTACACCTTCAGTGTAGGTTTTGATTACTTCCAAATACCAGGGATGGATCGTTCCAGCAATAATTGCTTTGAATTTTTTGGTTTTACGTACAGCCATCAATATTGCTTCAGCTGCTGCGGAAGCGCCATCATACATACCGGCATTAGATATTTCCATTCCTGTTAATTCGCAGATCATGGTTTGATATTCATAAATAGATTGTAGAGTTCCCTGGCTTACTTCTGCCTGGTATGGAGTATAGGCACTGTGAAATTCTGGTTTCAATAACACATGATCTACAGCAGCCGGAATGAAATGGTCATAAACACCACCACCTAGAAACGAATTAGCTTGAAACGTTGAAAGATTTTTTGCTGCCAACTCAGAGATCTTTCTAGTTATTTCCAGCTCGGAATAAGCTGGCTCTAAACAACAGTTTTTGTCTTGCAGAAATTTGCGGGGAATGTTAGTTAACAGATCATCGAATTTTTCCACTCCGATAACTGTCAGCATTTCCTTTCGTTCTGCATCAGTATTGGAAATAAAAGGCATCTTTAACTCCTCAAAAGATTTTTTTTATACAAAATTTAAGTGCCATTATTTCTGTCAAATTAAAAGGTATAAGACAAAATAAAAGGCTCCCAAGAATGATCTTAGAAGCCTGATAAATTTATAAAAAATTATTCTACCGGAATATCCCTGAACATTATTGTGAAATAATTCTGCAGATCTGGTATAAAAAGCAGCATATCAAGTCTTTTCACAGTTGACGGTTTGGATTTAACATTAGGGAATTTTAACGTATATTGCGTACCTACATCCTGGACCATAGTTACATCTTCAATGCCGTTTCAGCCTTGTTTATGTGTTCCCAAAAACTGTTGAGGACTACGAAATTCCCTGCCCTGATCATCAATAATACGAGCATAACCATTTTTGGCTCTGTCATAAAATGATACTTCCTTATCCATATCCAAATTTGTAACTTCGAAAATTGTTGTTAAAAAACCATTTGTGTAGAAGCATTCTTTTAGTACAAACTGAATTCCATGATTCACAACTGGGTCTTTTAATCCGGAATGTGTAGGTTTAACATAGGTATTATCTTAGCTTTCAACTGATTTACTGATGCCCTCACCCATCAAAAGTTTAATTGTAGAATCCTTTTGAACAGTTACAGAAGCAACAGCAAATACAGATCCTGTTTCTGTAGAAATTAGTCGTGCGTTGATTTTTACATTTTTACCAAGATCGGTTATTGAACCAGTAATTATAGCATCTACTCCAAGGATTTGTCCGATACTGATAGCAGTTTTCTGATCAATATAACCTGTCATACCAAGTTGTTGTTCTTCCAGCACTTTCTGCAGTAGATTTCTTTCTACTACTTCGAATTTGCCAGTAGTGAAAATTCTGGTTATCAACTCCTCAGCGATGAATCTACCCAATTGAGTAACGTCTCCTTCCAGGTCAGCAAATTCAATAATAGCAATTTTCTGTACTTCCGATTGATTGAAACTGGAAATTATCTGGTTGGTCAATTTGCCCATTTGATCATCCAAAGTTGCTCCAGCTGGTTTTTGTAAGACCGCAGTTTTTGTGACCGGACCGCAAGCAGAAATCAATAAGGCAAGAACAAATATGACCACAACTTTTTTATGTTTCATAATATCCTCCAAGAATAATTTTTTGATTACAAGAAGTATTGTAGTAAGTTTTTTCCGCAAGATATTTAAATTAATATCGAACCTCTTTCGATTAAAAAACACTAAATGCAGAGAGGTTGCTAATTAAATAGTTTCAATCCTGACAAAATGGACAATGCTCCCATTAAGATTAGTAAAATTAAAGTAAATCTTCTAAAATGGTCATCCTTGATCTTATGCGAAAAAAGATTACCCAGAAAAACACCGGTTAAAAGACCGGGAAGAAAAGTAATCGAATAGTTCCAAACTTCTTTAGTTAGAAGATCACTAAAATAATAAACTGGAACAGTGAATATGTTCAAGATAAAAAAATATGCAGCCAAATTTCCGCGAAATGTATGTTTATCAGCATTTTGATTAGATAGAAAAAGTATGATCGGAGGTCCACTGATCGAGATGCTTCCACCTAAAATACCACTGATTAAACCCACAGGAATCATAGCTCTCTTTTCATTTGCGAATTCCTTTCGATACCCGATCAACAGTAATGTTCCAAAAATCAAGATCATAAAGCCAATAAATACTTTGAGCAAATTTTCATTCATTACTACCAGGAGGTAAGTGCCTAATGGCATTGAGACAATTCCTGCTGCCAATAGAATCCATATCTTCTTAAGATTCACGGCTTTTCTTGCAGAATAAAGGACAACAATATTTATGATCATAGAATAGATAAGTAGAACCGGAACAGCGGTTTTAGGAGAAATAAATAGTGTAATAAGTGGAACAGCCAGTATAGAAAATCCAAACCCGGTAAGACCTTGCAGAACAGCAGAAATGAAAAAAATGAACAGCCCGATTAATACTATTTGATCCATTGAGATTAATCTTGCATGTACATATGGAAGGATTTGTGCATATCTGTTAGTAAATCAGTAGTAAGAGAAGGAGAGAAGAATTTTGTGAAACAATTCAGAATGATTACTGCATTCACGCTGGCATCCTTTGTAATTGCTGATGAAATCCTTTTAGAAAAAAATTTATTCAATATTCCAATTTCAGAATAAAGATCATCCAATCCTTTCAATTCCCAATCAGGTTTAAGTCCTTCTTCTTTCCTTAAAAATTGAGCTAATAGGTACATGGAGGTGACTCTGAATCTGGTTTCATCAAGATTTGATAGAGGAAGGTGATAACGTGCAAGGGGATTTAATTTATCCATGATCGGGCAGCCACTTGTAGCCATAATAACACCGATGATTGAGCTTAATCCTCGCTGAAGAGATGTTTGTTTAATATAAGTCCTTTCTTCGGATGTTATCGTAATTTCAACGTTAGTTGAGGATATTGAATCCTTGAACATCTCAATTACTTGCGTTAAATTCTTAGCAATAGGACAATATTTATTTTCCTTTGTATTGAGGGAGCAGTTCGGACATTTTCTATTTGCTAACTCAGCCCAGGAAAATGCTGTTTCTTCTTTATTAATTAAACTTAGTGTTTCACTATCAAGTTCAATATTAATGTTTTTTGAATTTCCATCCGCAAATAAGAAGGAATAACAATAAATAATGTTCTTTTTATCTTCCATTTCCTACTCCAGCTATTAATTAATCTTGTAAAAATATTTTAAAAGAACTATCCATGTTTGATAAAAGATTTTCTGATAAAGAAAAAGGAATATAATTCGCAAAGCAATTAAGAATTGTTAGCGCATTAATACTTGCATCTTCCATTTTCATTGAAATGAGTCTGTCACAGAAAAATTTGTTCACAATTTGAATTTCTGCATATATCTTGGATAGATCATTCAATTTCCAATCAGGTTCCAAGCCATTTTCTTCTCTATAATATTGAGCTATAAGATACATAGAGATAACTCTAAATCTGGTTTCATCAAGACTTGCCAGTGGAAGATGATAACGAACAAGTGGTCTTAATTTATCCAGGATTGTACACCCGCTGGTAGTCATAATTATGCCGATAAGTGAGCTTAAACCACGTTGTATAGTTGTCTGCTTTATATAAATTCTATCATTGGATTTTAAAGTAACTTCAACCTTTTCAGATGAATCTGAATTTTGGAACATCTTAACAACGCCGGTGAGATTCTTGGCAATAGGACAAAATTCATTTTCTTTAAGATCAAGTTTGCAATTCGGACATCTATTATTATCCAATTTTGCCCATGAAGGTGTATTTGTATCTTTGTTGATGAAACTCAAAGTTTGATTATCAAGTTCTAATGTGAGTTTTTTAATTGTTCCATCCGAATATCGGAAAGAATAATTGAAGATTAGATTTTTATTTTCAGCCATTTTCACCTCTTCCAAGAACAAAATTAATCTGCACTTATTATGTCAAAATATTTATTACGCCTTATAAAGCTGGAAGATGTCCTTTTCATGGTACAAACCAGACTTGACACATTTATTGCACCCAGAATAATGCCAGCTATGATAATAGTTGTTAATAGAGAAAACGCAATAATAATCTTTGCATTATTGTTTATTTCGATAGTCGTATTTTCCTGGACGCAGGAAACAATAGAGGAAGAAAAACTTCCTTTAGCTGACTCTTTATCGACAGATTCATTGATGTATTTTGATACATTTAAGATTGATTCTCTTTTATATTCTGCAGATAGTGTAGATTACAATGTAGAAGAAGAGATCATTCAATTAAGTGGAAATACTTCTGTAACGTATCAGACTTCTACAATCAGTGCCGATACAATGGCAATTAACCTCAAAAATGAACAAGCTTTTACTCAAGGAAAATCATATCTTCAGGATGGATCTCAGAATATGCTGGGACGTGATATATATTATGATCTTCAAACGAAGTGGGGTTTAGTTATTGATGGAGCCAGTAAGTTTGATAAAGGTTATTATTACGGTTCTGAGATCAGGAAAATTGATGATGACACCTATGATGTGGATGATGGCATTTTTACTACATGCAATGCCTTGCATCCTCATTTTTATATTAAGGCAAAAGAACTTCGCTTCTACAGAGATGATAAATTTGTAGCAAAACCGATTATATTTTACGTTAATCACTTTCCAGTTTTCGGTTTCCCTTTTGGAACTTTTACCTTAAAACGCGGCAGACAGTCAGGCATTTTAGTACCTTCACCTGGCTGGAATAAAACCAGAGGAAAATACCTGGAAAACATTGCTTATTATTTTGCCTACCGTAATCATGTGGATCTTACTTTAGCACTAGACTATTATGAATTAACAGGGTGGGAATTAGGATTCTATTCCAAATATAAACAAAGATATGTTCGTGATGGATATTTTAACGCAATTTTGCAAAAAAAAATACAAGGTCCCCAGATTTCTCAATATGAATGGAACATTAAGAGTAGACATCATCACGATTTTGGAAATAGAACCACATTTGACATGAACCTTAATTTTGTGAGTAGTAAAAGGGTTTGGGAAGGCAGTGAAATTCTTGATGAACGTCTCGCAGAGCAGATTACTTCCAGGATGGAATTTAAGAGACCGCTTTTTAATAGTACACTATCTATCACGGCATATTACACTGATGATCTGGAAAATCAAACAAAAGATATTACCTTGCCTAGCGTGTCTTTGAACTTACCGTCCAGACCTGTTTACGAAATATTCTTAGATGATATCGATGACATTTCAGAGGATAGCTGGTGGAAGAATTTTTCTTATTCCTACAAAATTAAAGCAATTCACGTGGGAGATATCAACGATTCAACTGCAACTGTCTGGGATGTACTTTATGATGATACACTAGGTCCAGATTCAACTTATGCTACAGGTAACCAGCATAATGCGGGAGTGAAACATACAGCAAGTCTGAGTTATTCCTACAAATTAAAAGGCTGGTTGAATTTGACACAATCTGTTTCCGGAAATGAAGCTTGGTTTGATAGAGATAGAAATAATGTGAAATTTGTACGAGGTATGGATTACAATACTAATTCGATAATATCATTCAACCTTTATGGAATGCGAGCTCTCCCAAAGTTCTATATATCTGCCGTTCGTCATATCATCACTCCTAGGCTGAGCTTTACATACCGTCCTGATTTTTCCGAAAATGATAGATTATACAGTTTTGGTGAGGTTGGTGTGAGTTCTTCTGTTAAAAGCAGGAAAGTAAATTTTTCACTTGGCAATAAGTGGCAGTTTAAACTTTCTCCTATTGGAAATCTAAAAGAACGAAAGATCAATGATTTTTTCAATATTAGTTCTGGTATAAGCTACGACTATGAACAGGATAATGGATTTAGCGATATTTCTCATACACTCACACTAAAACCGAATAACATTAAGCTTGGACTGGTTGATATTTCCACAAGACCCAAGGGAAGTTTTTCACAGGGAACTTATGATCTGGGCATTCATAGTTGGAATCCACTAGATTGGGAACTGGGTGTAAAAAATTGGGATTTCAATGTCACATCTTCTTTTAAACTATCTGGTGATGCAAATTACATAGATTATTTTCCTCTAGCACAGAATGAATTTGTTTCAGGTGATTTCTTCAGTACTGATTCGGTTGATACCGATACTGAACAAACTATTACGACATTGGAAGAACTTGATGAATTGAGAAAAGAAGCAAAAAGCTGGGTCTTCACAGTATCTCATAGTTACAAACTTAATAAAGCTCTTTACGCAGTGAATGATTATACAAGTAGTATGCGAATGTCGGTTTCAGCTCGGATAACAAAGAATTGGGCAATCTCTTATGATAATTATATTGATCTGAAAGCAGAGGAATTAGTTTCACACAATTTCACGATCACGAGAGATTTGCATTGTTGGAAGATGTTCTTTAAATACACAAAACAAGGTGATTATTGGAATTATAAATTTCAACTTTTCAATATCAAATTACCTGATGCTCTCAAATTTAGAACTTCTGATAATAGTTAATGTATGTAACTCAAAGCTCAGTCTTTGAGAATCGAAAAAGGATGTTTGCGATACATGGAGGAATATGAATAAAGCTGTTTTTTTAGATCGCGACGGTACGATCAATGCAGATGAGCATGGTTATATAAATAAACCGGAAGATTTGCATTTGTATCCTTACGCTGCTGAAGCAATTTTCAAACTGAATGAAATGGGATATCTGGTTTTTGTGGTTACCAATCAAGCGGGAGTAGCCTACGGTTATTTTAAAATTGAAGATGTGGAAAAAATTAATGCAAAATTGGTAAATGATCTGGCAAAAGGAAAGGCAAGAGTGGACGAAGTATTCTATTCACCATTTCACAAAGACGGGATAGTGAAACCATTTAACATAGGACACCAGGACAGAAAACCTGATATTGGAATGTTCTTAACAGCAAAAGAAAAATACAATTTTGAAACAAAAAGATCATTTATGATAGGTGATAGATTCTCTGATATTGG
The DNA here is from genome assembly GCA_964608295.1 of uncultured Candidatus Cloacimonadota bacterium. Taxonomy (GTDB): domain Bacteria; phylum Cloacimonadota; class Cloacimonadia; order Cloacimonadales; family TCS61; genus Tenebribacter. The sequence goes on along the minus strand of CAZSOM010000067.1, from coordinate 203 downwards.
CTTTGGAAAAAATGCTGGAATGAAAACAATATTTGTTCGATCTGGTGGTGGAGAAGAAGAATTTATGCAGAAGAGAAATGAAACAGAATACCAACCGGATTTTGTCGTGAAAGATCTATCAGTTGCTGTAAAACTAATAGAAGAAATGGAAAATAAATGAAGAAATTATTATTACTTGCTTTCACCACTATGTTACTTATATC
>CAZSOM010000066.1:0-7842 GCA_964608295.1 uncultured Candidatus Cloacimonadota bacterium | reverse complement strand
TTACCAGGTTAAATTTTCCTTCTTTTACTTTGTTAATAAAATTTTGCTGTATTCCATGATTATCAATCAATCTATTGGGTATATAGTAAAAGTGATTTTGAGAACCCAGTTTTTCTAAGAAATGATATAAAATGTAGGTTGAAGTAATGCCATCTACATCATCATGACCATAAATTATAATCTTCTCTTTCTGTTGAACAGCCCTAATTATTCTGTCAGCAGCTATATCAATATCCTTCAAAAGAGAGTGATCTGGTAGATCATTAATAGATGAATGGATAAAGGAGTCATTGATTCTTCGATTCTCCTTTATTTGATCAAAAATTGTATCTTTATCAGAATGTTTATAGCTCCATCTGAATTTCATGGATATTACCTGTCTTCATCCGCAACAGGAATTTCGCGATGTTCAATTCTTTTATATCGTTTTCTAAAAATATCAAAACCCGTTATTCCAAATGAAAACATCAAGGATTCATCACTAATACCATGTTCATCTACATCACCACGTGTTGTATAAGTTACAGCAAATTCAATTTTCTTATTAGGTGATTTTAATGGAATTGAGGTTCCAAAAGTGAGAGCTTTTTCAATTATTTTTTCATTGTTCACATCGAATGGAAGTTCACGGTAATATCCACCAATTCTTAAAGGGATTTTCTCGAACCAAGAACCATAACCACTCAGAGGATCATATGCCAATCCCAAACCAAGCTTCAAGGTATTTTTATCATAATCTTCGGTATCTTGCCACATTTGATAATGACCATCAAAAGAAGCCTTATATTTATCTAGAATTTTCCAGGTAATTCCTCCTGAAATTTGAGCAGGAACTTCAAAAAGAAAATCATCTTCTAAATTTAATGTATCGGCATAAGGAGTGTGACCATATTTATAGGTAACATCTCCTTCCATTTTTATATGGGAAGAATATGCTACGCCCAAAGAAATCTTACCGATTTTCTTGGAAAGTCCCAAAGTAAATCCAGGATTCTTATATATTTTTTCAACTTCATATTTTGCATCAGCATAATTAATATCTTCAAAATCTAGTTTCCAATAACGGATACGATGGCCAAGATAGTAATCTATTGCAACACCAACATTTACAATTGAATTTTTATATGCATAAACCATGCCTGCTTTATAAAGAGAGGTACTTAATCTGTTGATTTCGGAATATTGTAATGTGTCACCATAACTAATAAAAGGATCACATTGAGTGGCATTCTCAATATTACCGGAAGCTACAGAATTGAAATTGAAAGCAAATCTATGATTTTTTATTGGAATCGCCATAGTAAAATAGGGCATATAGATACCGTCATCACGAAATTTATTATCAGCAGAATCTTTATACCACATATATCCCATTGATGCTGCTGTGGAAAACAGCACATTATTTGTTGTTATCGCCAATGATGGATTATGAAAATTGGGGTTGATTCGGAAAAGATCTGCAGATCCGGTTTCTCCCATTCCAACTCCATAAATATCATTTCCGTAATATTCGAGTGGCATTCCAGCAAAGGAAAAAATTGAATTTCCGGTAAGCAAAGCCGTCATTAACAAAAGCATTAATACTAATTTATATTTCATCATAACCCCTGATTTATAATTATTATTTAACTAAAGCAAAAAAATTAACATTATCTTCTTTGTCAATTTTAAGTTAAAAAAGCAAACTACAAATTTACATACTCAAATTCAAGCAATGAAACTTGTTTTCTAATAATGGACTTACAAGTAAAAAAGAAAAGATGTTATTTATCTAGGATTTATATTTGTGATAAAAATTAACTATAGATTAACAAAATTGTTTGACAGAATATGAGATAATATAAAATTTCTCATTGTATATTTAAAATTAAAATAGAGATTCGGAAAATTATTAGTTGCTTTTTTAACATAAACGCATCAACTTCTAAAGGTTAGACTTTATAATTAACTGAAATAAATAATCTTTAAAAGGCAGAAAGAAATTAAAAAATAAAGAGAAGAAATATGAAATACTTATTGTTAATAGCTATAATTATTGTTACTTCATGTGCTAGTGTAAATAAATATTGTCTTGAAGAATTTACTGAGAATATACCCAAAGGTGCAAGTAGGGTGATCATTACTTCAGAATTAACTCCAACTGAACTTTATAATCAGGTTCTCTTAGAACTTACCAGAAATGAAGTTCAGTTCAACACAATAAACCAAGCAGTTTTTATTATTCATACAGATTATAGATATATCAACAGTGGTACATTTATTAAAATAAATATTCTAGTTGAAGAAAAAGGGAGTTATTCAAGAGCAACAATGATCGGTTCATGGACATACGGACAGCAAAATGCAGTAACGCTCCGATCTCTTGAATCAGATAATCATCCCTGGTTTACAGTAAAATGGGGAAATCAATTTGAAAAGCAAAGCATGGCAATGGCTTATATTGTGAATATTGCAAATGAATTGAATCATACGGAAATTGCTTATAAGTAATCAACTACATCACTTAAGTATCGTTAGGAATCTGTCTCCGCGACTACGACCACACCCGTTCCTTTTTTATTTTTGAACTTCACATCTAACCACATAAACAAAGCAGAAACTGGATAGAAAAACAAGTAATAAAAAGGCAATAATAAAAAGAATATTTTCGAAATTTCCAGCAAACTCATGGGATACTTCATCGTAAGTAGCCAAGCAAGATGTCCCAATTTTCCATAAGAAAAATCAAATGAAACAATTTTAAATCCAGCATTTTCTAACTTTGAAATAATTTCACTTTTATCATAACCGGGACGTACATGCTCTTCCACAAATTTTGCAGATTCATCAAAAGTGCTGGGAGAAGAAATTATCAGCTTTCCGTTGGTATCTAAAATTTTTCGGAAGTTTTTCAAAACTTTAACATCATCTTCAATATGTTCTAAAATATCTATTGCAATTATCAAATCAAATTTCGAGTCAGGAGTATAGTCAACCAAATCTGCCTGTCGAACAGTAAAATCTTGCCAACCAACTCGTTGAGCGTAACGTGCAAAAGATTCCATGTAATCAGTTTTCAAGTCAACTGCATGTACTTTTGCATTCTTGAAATGTTTCAGAATAAAATAAGAATACTGTCCAAAGCCGGCACCGGCATCGTAAAAACGTAATTCTTTATCGGATTTAAAATGCTTCTTGATCTCCTTTTTTACATACCATTGTCGCAAAAGTAACAGATCCAAAATCAGATAAAATAATTTCCTGAAGATAGGAAAACGTTCTATCAAATTGGCGAATTTGTCTTTTATTTTATCGTAATGCATTTAAACAATATTCCTGCAAGCCCATAATCCACCTGCTATATTTATATCCGGTTTTGTGATAATATAAACCGGAAACTGAACAAGTAATTGCTGCCTTATTAGGCAATTATGAAATTCCTCTATCAGCTTACTGTTTTGAATAAATGTTGCGTTATTTATTGTGGAAGCTCCACAAAGATAAATTCCACCATAAGGCTGGATCATCAGTGCCATTGCCTGGATAATTCGTCCAGTACATCTATAGAAAAGTTCTAATGCTTCGATGGCAGAATTTTCTATACCTTTTACTGCTAAATCAGCAATTTTTGAAGCATTAATATCAACGTTTTTTATTCCATCAATTTTTTGAATAGCTTTATAAGTTTCCTCTAATCCCTTTCCTGAGACAATATCCTCATAATTCAAAAAAAATCTATTAGGCTTTTTCAAAAGAATGACCTCAATTATTTTTGCATGTCTCTCATCAAAAGCTGGTATTTGAATATGTTGAATTTCTGAGGATAGTACATCTTTTACTTTTACACCAGTGTGAGTTGTAAATTCGATGATAATGGCAGTTCCAAATCCAGTTCCTGGAGCAATTACAAGTTTGTTGTTAAATCTATTTTTAGCTGGGATATTGGGCTTATATAAAATTTCATATTGTCCGGAATTCATCACGTTTTTCTCTTCCATATCCAGAATTCCGTATCCTGCCAGTTCCATATCATTGACCATGATCGTTCTATTTTCTGGGAAACCCCACTCTTTGATATCATCTAAAATTATTGTTGGTTTATTTTTCCAATTTGTGATAGTAACTTCTTGATGATCAATTACTGGTCCGGCAAAACCGATCACACATTTATGTGGTTTCAGGTTTGAATCCATGTCGTTAAAAGTAGACTTAATAAATTTTTTCAATTCAATTTCAGAATTGATTCTCTGCTTATATTCCCTTGATGTATGGATTATTTCATTGCCTTCAATAATTTCAGCTCGGATCCGAGTGTGAGTACCACCAACATCAATAGAGATATTTAAATTTTTCATATTTTGCTAAATGCAATTTTCATTATTGTGAGTCAATAAAAAATAAATGATGTCTGCAGACTATTCTTATTAAGAGTGTTAAATAACAATTGCAATTTGCGGATTGAAATAGGCAGTACTATTGATTCTTTGTGGTATATCTAAACGGGCTCTTTCCTTTACTTGACAAATAATTCGACTATCTAGTTTGTTGAAAATTAAATAAATAATAGATTCCAAGTTTATTTTATTTATCTAAATAATCTAGTGGAATATATTTTGCGTTATTTAATTTAATATTACTAAAATATAAGGAGAAATTATGAGAAAATTAGTTATATTGGTCGTATCCGTGTTGTTTATTACTTCACTTTTCGCAAATTCATTCATACCGTTTAGTGAGGAATATTTTTATCCTAAGAGTATAATTGTGGGATTTGAGTGGGATGCTATCGGTAACAGAGAGTGTATTTTAGATTCTGAGGTGCGCAATGGTATTATTGAAACAGGAATCACAAGTTTTGATCGCTTATCAGAACAATATGAATTTGTAGATTTAAAACAAAGCGTTGATTTTGTGAAGGATCTGGATTGGAATGACAATGGGATTTATCCAAGGTGTATTTATAAAATAACACTTGCAAAAAATGATAATATTGAAGTAGCTTTAAAAGCACTTATGGCTGATCCAAACATTATTTTTGCTGAATATGAACCTGTATATAAAGTTGACCACATTCCAAACGATGCCTCTTATGATATGCAATGGGCTCATCAATTTATTCAAACTGAACCAGCTTGGGACTACGTAACCGGAAGCGAAGAAGTTATTATCGGAATTGTGGACTCTGGTATCAAATGGAACCATCCTGATCTGCAGGATAACATCTGGATCAATGAACCGGAATTGAACTCAACATCCGGCGGAAATGCAATGACGATTAATTGGACAGCTGGTACTGTTTCCGGTGGTAATGGAATTGATGATGATGGAAATGGTAGAGTAGATGACTGTATTGGATATAATTTTTATGGATCTCCCAGTAACCAATCATATCAGGGTTATGTAGAGAATGATCATGGAACGCATGTTGCTGGTTGTGCGGGTGCTGTTGGAGACAATTATATTGGTGTAACCGGACCCATGATGAACGTTAAGCTTATTTCATCGCGTCACTCACCTACTAATTTTGCAACACCATCCATTTACAATGGTTATGATGGAATTTACTACTGTGCAGACACAGGTGCTGACATTATAAATTGCAGCTGGGGTGGTACTGGTGGTGGCTATACAGCTAATACAGCAATAAACTATGCTGTTAGTCACGGCTCAATGGTTACATGTGCTGCTGGAAATGATAATGTGAATCTTGCTTTAGAACCAAGTTATCCAGCAAATGCTACGGATGCAGTATGTGTTGCATCTACAGGTCCCAGTAGTGATACTAAAGCTGGTAGTTCTTGTTTTGGGACTCCAGTAGACGTTTCTGCTCCTGGAGATGATATATTATCAACAATAATTGATAATAACGGTTATGCCCGCTTTAGTGGAACATCAATGGCATCACCAATTGCTGCTGGTGTTGCGGGTATCATTAAGTCAATCCATACGGATTTGACACCTGCAGAATTAAAAGCCAGATTGGAACTTACTTGTGATAATATCGATGATTTAAATCCAGATTATGTGGGCTGGTTAGGAGCAGGAAGAGTTAATGCTTTTAAGGGTGCAATGTATGATCTAATTCCAAATCTAACTATTTCTGAAATGACTATTCTCGAACAATCCGGCGATGGTGACGGTATCCCTAATCCGGGAGAAGAGATCAGCTTAATGATCAACCTGGCAAATGATGCATTCTGGCTTGATGCAGAAGATATTACAACAACATTAAGCTGTAATGTTGCTGAAGTAACATTACTCAATAATGAAAGCATCTATGCTGACATCCCAGCAGGAGCAAGTGGGTGGAATTCCAGCAATCCATTTAGTTTTGAAACTACCGATGGATTTACTGATCTTACCATTCCATTAATTCTAACTATTTCAGCTAATCCAAGTGCTGCCTGGCCTTATACAGTGGAACATGAATTTATCGTTGAATTAACTCTGGCACAAGCTGGATGGCCTATAGTGTTGGGAAGTGTTACAACATCTAGCGGAGTTATTGTTGATCTTGAAGATGATGGTTCTAAAGAGATAATTTTTGGTGACCATACAGGGCTAATCCATGTTATGCAGTCAAATGGATCTCCTGTAGCACCATTTCCAATCGATACTGGAGCTACAATTGGAGTTGCTGTCGCAGTCGGCTTTGTGGATGGTGATAACAATGAAGATATTGTTATAGGTAACAATGCTGGTCATGTAATTGTCTATGATATTGCCGGAAATGTAATATTTGATTATGCAGCGGGTGGAAATATTAAGAGCAATCCTATGATTGCCGATGTTGATGGTAACGGCACTAACGAGGTTATTGTCTGCACTTTCCCTGTTGGAACTGTTCATATTTTAAATTCCGACGGAACCTTATTCCCAAATTTTCCGGCAGCTTTAAGTGCTCCAGTATTATCTTCTGCAGCAGTTGGTGATCTGAATAGCGATGGAAATCTGGAAATTTTGGTTGTAACGATTTCAGGCTCTTTGGAAGCGATCTCATCCAACACCGGAGCTAACCTTATAGGATGGCCTTATGCTATAGGATTTGGATCAACCAATGGTCCAAGTATCGTAAATATAGATTCAGATGTAGATCCCGAAGTGTTAATTGCTACAACTCCTGGTTCCGTGTTTGCTATCAATCATGATGGTTCTCTAATTTGGAATCAAGATATCGAAGCTGATATTCGTACAGGAATCGTAACTGCAGACTTTAATAATAATGGAAATAAGGATATATGCTTTATAGATCAGACAGGTAGTATTCACCTGTTAGACCAGGCTGGGAATAATCTGCCAAACTTCCCTGTTGCAATAGGAGAAACTGTTGAATCCACTCCCGTTATAGTTGATATGGATGCTGATGGAACTCCTGAAATTGTCTTTGGTGATGATGCTGGATTTTTACATTCAATAGACATTACTGGTAATGAGACTTTTATGTTCCCTGTGAATTTAGGAAGCTCAATTAAAGTAGCTCCTGCTTTAGGATATGCTGATAGTGATGATGATATTGAGATTCTGGTTCCAAACCAATTATTTTATTACCTGATAGATTATAAGGAAACAAGCGGCGCAGTACATTGGGCAAGCTTTAAACGTAATCCACGGAGAACTGGTAATGCTTTCGATGCAACAACAGGAATCGAGTCTGATGTAGTTCCTGTATTCACGAATAATCTAAGCAAGAACTATCCTAATCCATTTAATCCTGAAACTAATATCAGTTTTAGCCTTGAAGAAGATGGATTTGTTAATCTTAATGTCTACAATACACGTGGGCAATTAGTAAAAACTGTCATCTCAGAAAATATGCAGGAAGGTGTTCATTTCACATCCTGGAATGGTAAAGATAACAGCAAT
>CAZSOM010000065.1:0-7943 GCA_964608295.1 uncultured Candidatus Cloacimonadota bacterium | reverse complement strand
AGGTTTGAGTACAACTTTTACAATTTATGGAATCATTTTTTTTGTCGCTGTTTTCGTTGGAAGTCTTTGGATGAAATTTCCACCGGAAGGATGGAAACCAGAAGGCTGGGAACCGACAGAAACTGAAAAGAAAACTGCTTCCGACAACCAAATGAAAAGCGGTGAAATGCTCAAAACTCCACAATACTACATGATCCTTCTCACATTTGTATTCGGTGCAAGTGCAGGACTTATGAGTATTGGACTTATGAAGTTGTTCCCGATGGAAGCATTACAGGCAAATGGAATTGATAAAGTTGTAGCATCCGGTATAGCCGGTACAGCTATGGCTGTATTTTTCTCACTCGCAAATGGCTTGGGTCGTATTGCTTGGGGTGCGATCAGTGATAAACTTGGTCGTAAAAAATCTATCGTTATTATGATGGCAACACAAGGTATTTTCGTGATCTTGTTCCAATGGATCGCAGGTAATGAATACCTGCTTTATTTAGGTGCAACTCTTATCGGGTTTAATTTTGGTGGAAATTTCGCTCTATTCCCTACAATAACAGCAGAGACATTCGGTACCAAGTATATCGGGCAAAACTACGGCTGGGTCTTCCTAGCTTATGGAATTGGTGGAATATTTGGTCCTATCATGGGTGGAAAACTGGGAGATATGGGAAATTTTTCTCTAGCTTTCATCATTTGTGGAATCCTATGCTTAATCGCGGCAGGAATAATTCTTGGTGTAAAACCTCCCAAGAATCAAATTGCTTAATTAGGAATCAAGTTACAATAGAGGTTACATTCGTAACCTCTATTTTTTTTTAAATATTTTCGATTAATGAAACTTTCAAGTTGTTAGTACAATTTCTCTAATTTCTTGACACTTAAAGACAAGTTCTATTTTCAGTAAAAAAAAATCTCGGAGGAGAAATGGCAATTAGAAAGTTAGAAAACCTGATAGAATTGGTTAAAAAGAATTCGAAGAAAAAAGTTATTGTGGCTTATGGACAGGATGATACAACAATTCTTGCTACAAAAAGAGCTATCGAGCTTAAGTTTGCAGAATTCACATTGATCGGTGATGAGAAAGTGATAAATAAAATCTGTGCTGATCATGATATTGATCCAAAAATCTATACCATCATCAATGAACCAGATGAGATGAAATCTGGAAAGAAAGCCATAGAACTCTTACACGACGGTAAAGGTGAAGTGTTGATGAAGGGTTTGATCTCAACAGACAAATTATTAAAATGTATTCTTGATAAAGAGAATGGTATCATGATACCCCATGCTACATTAACACATATTTCTATAGCTGAAATACCTAATTATCATAAACTACTAATTTTTACAGACGCTGCTTTTATACCAAGACCAAATATTGATCAAAAAATTGCTATGACGAATTATGTGATTGAAACGGCTAGAAAAATTGGTGTGAAAAGACCTAAAGTAGCCATTATTTCATTTTCAGAAAAAACTAATCCAAAAATACCAACTGCAGTTGATGCAGCTTTCATCTCCAAAATGTCTGATCGTGATCAGATAAAAAATGCTGATATTGATGGACCACTTTCAATCGATTTAGCAATCGATCCTGAAAGTCTGCATTACAAAGGTGTGAAAAGCTGCGTAGAGGGAAATGCAGACTGTCTTGTTTTCCCTTTTTTAGAAGCAGCAAATGTATTTTATAAATCATTAACATATTTTGCTCAAGCAAATATGGCAACTTACATTGTAGGGACAAAAGTTCCGACAACACTCTCTTCAAGAAGTGATACAATGAAAAACAAACTATATTCTCTTGCCTTTGCCTGCTTAATGGCAGAAAAAGAAATTAAAGATCATGAGGATTGTTAGATGAAAATTGCACTTGCATCAGACCATGCTGGTTTTGAGCTTAAAGAGAAAGTCAAAGAGATGATTTCTAAGCATATAGTTACTGATTTCGGAACGGGAAATTCTGATCCAATTGATTATCCTGATTCTGGGTTCAAAGCTGCTACAGCTGTCTCAATAGGAAAGTGTGAAAGAGGAATTTTAATTTGCGGCAGTGGTCTTGGAATGAGTATCGTTGCCAATAAAGTTCATGGAATAAGAGCTGCTTTATGCCAGACAAAACAATTTGCTCAACTTTCCAGAATGCATAATGATGCCAATATCTTGGTCCTTTCAGGTAGATTCATATCAGGATATCTGGCAAAAGATATAATTGATGTCTGGTTAAGCACAGAATTTGAAGGTGGAAGACACCAAAAAAGAATTGATAAAATATCAGATTATGAAAAGGAGGAATAGATGAGATTCATTAAGAAGAATGACCCCGAACTTCATGATGCTATGTATAAAGAATTGAAGCGTCAAACAGAGAATCTGGAACTAATCGCTTCTGAAAATTTTGTTTCCAGAGCTGTACTTGAAGCTGCAGGTTCTGTTCTCACGAATAAATATGCCGAAGGTTATCCCTATCGCTATAGCAAAAAAACCGGTAAGCTCAAGTATGACCTTTATGGTAGATATTATGGTGGTTGTGAATGGGTTGATGAAGTTGAGAAACTTGCAATTGAAAGAGCAAAAGAAATCTATGGTGCTGATCATGTTAATGTTCAACCTCATTCCGGTTCTCAGGCAAATATGGCTGCTTATTTCTCTTTGGTTAAACCTGGTGATACAGTTCTCAGTTTGGAACTTACTCATGGTGGACATCTCACACATGGACATCCCCTTAGTTTTTCAGGTGCATTATACAATATTATTCCCTATGGTGTGAATAAAGAAACAGAACAATTTGATTATAATGAAATAAAAAAACTCGCTTTAGAACATAAACCCAAAATGATTCTTGCAGGTGCAAGCGCTTATCCACGTAAAATTGATTTCATAAAATTCCGTGAAATTGCAGATGAAGTGGGAGCTACATTATTTGTGGATATGGCTCATATTGCTGGATTAGTTGCAGCTGGACAACATCAAAATCCTGTTCCTTATGCAGATATTGTTACAACTACTACTCATAAAACCTTACGTGGACCACGTGGTGGGATGATCCTCTGCAAAGAAGAATATGCTAAAGAAGTTGATAAGCAAGTATTCCCAGGAATACAAGGTGGACCACTTGAACATATAATTGCAGCAAAGGCTGCTGCATTCAAAGAAGCTCTGAAGGATGATTTCAAAAATTATCAGGAGCAGGTTGTAATAAACGCGAAAGAATTAGCAAAATGCCTAACTGAGAAAGGATTTCGTTTAGTTTCAGGTGGAACTGATACACACCTTATGCTCCTTGATCTTGGTAATAAAGATAGCGGAAACCCTAGTGGAAAAAAAATGGAAGGCGCACTTGATAAAGCTGGTATTACAGCAAATAAGAATACAGTTCCATTCGACACACGTCCTCCTTTCGTTGCTTCAGGTATTCGTCTTGGAACTCCGGCAATTACCACTAGAGGAATGAAAGAACAAGATATGGAACAAATCGCAGAGTTTATCTCTCAAGTTTTCTCAAATCATGATGATGAGGAGAAACTTGGTGGAATAAAGAAAGAAGTTCGTGAATTCTGTTCAAAATTCCCTCTCTATCCCGAACTTCTTAATGAAGATTAATTTTAAATTGTAATCACTAAAAGCCCTTTCTAGAAATAGAGAGGGCTTTATTATTACAAGTTACGGAAAAAATATTTATAGGTTTCACAAAATAATTCTTCCCACCTATATGTGCATTACATTACAATTTTAGTTTATATTTGAATTTATGCAATATAGGATTACTTACTAAAAAAATAATAATTAGTTGACACCATAAGTTTATCTAATAAACCTTAATTTATGGAAGATTATGTAATAAATTATTACGATTTCATTGATTAAGAAGGAGAGCACATGAATATTGAATTTCATTATCACCTAACTAAGTATCTAGCATTGGAAGCAGGTTTTGACAATAATGAAGCTGAGGTTATTGCTTATTCCTCACAATATGTGGATAATAATACAGTTCAGTATAAAATCAAACAACCTGATGGTTCAGAATATGAAAACTACATGACTCAAACTAAGAATATAACTCGTCCCAGAAAACAATTGATGAGGATTTATTTATTATTCCATTTCTTGCCGGGAAATCCAACAAGTCCAAGGACCATGAGAAAAGACGGAAAGATGCATCTTCTTAACACAACTTCATCCAGCACTCATGCTCAAGAAATCTTCTATGATGCTACCAAAAGTGAAAACTTATACTCACTAGGTATTGCATCCCACATGCTATCTGACACTATATCCCATCAGAATTTTATTGGTAACTTTGATGAAATGAATGCGATGAAAGGTGTATGGGAAACTCTCATTCCAAATATTGGGCATGCTGATGCAGGATACAAACCAGATATTCCTAACCTAATCTGGCATGATCCACGACTAATTGATGAAAATGCAACAATTGACAATAGTGAACGTGTTTTGCTTGCAGCAAATAAATTATATAAGAATTTTCTAATGTTCACGGCTAGTCCAACTAATTGGACAGAAGTTAAAGCAAATATTTTAGAAATTCTTAAACATAAAATTGATGAAAGGCAATTATCTTCTTACAAAAAACAAATGAAGACGAGAATTGAAAAATACAAAAAGCTGATCTCTAATCATGGTGCTGATGCTGATTATGATCCTTATAGCTGGTTCAAAGAAGCTATCACAGAAAAAATAAATTTCCTTGATGATAAGAAAGTAAAATTCGATCCAATTAAGGATACATTAACTTTTAAAGAGAACTATAAACAAACAAATTGGTACAGATTCCAGGAAGCAGCAAAAAACTATCAAAAGAGAGCTGCAGAGAAGATGAAACCGATATTTGCGCAAATTGAGATAAAAGAATGGTAATAAATTTTTGGAGGAAAAAATGAAAAAATTATTTGTAGTTATTTTATTTATGGGAACGCTACTTTCAGCACAGAATGTCTGGTTGAATGAGTTGCATTATGATAATGCAAGTACTGATGAAGGTGAATTCGTTGAGATTGTTCTGGAAGAGATACCTGGAAATGTTTTATCTGATTATACTGTAACCTTTTACAACGGGAATAATGGAGCAGAATATGATTCCATATCTTTAGACCAATTTACAGTTGGTGCAAATATTGATGAATTTACAATTTTTTATTATTATAAAGAAGGTATTCAAAATGGAGAACCTGATGGTATCGCAATTGATTATCAAGGAACATTAATTCCAGGTCAATTCCTTAGTTATGAAGGTGTATTTGAAGCTACAGGTGGCCCAGCAAATGGTGTAACATCAACAGATATTGGGGTTATGGAATTAAACACAACCGAAATAGGACAGTCTCTTCAACTCCTTGGAACGGGAGCTATTTATAACGATTTTCTCTGGCAGGAACCTGCAACGGAAACTCCGGGAGCTTTGAATAACGGTCAAACTATTGGAGGAACACCAGTACCAACATTAATTGTAGCCAGCCCAAATGGCGGAGAACAATGGGAACAGGGTTCCACGCATCCAATCACTTGGACTTCAATAAACTTTACAGGAAACATAAAGATTGAGCTTGAATCAGTTTATCGTGACAGAGAAGTTCTGGTTGCTTCCACTGAAGATGACGGTAGCTGGGAATGGAACATTCCAGTTGATCAATTAATTGATGATTGGTATGCAGTTATTATATCAGATGCAGATGATGGTGATCCAATGGATGATAGTAATGCTGCATTTTCTATTATTGAACCGATTCCTGTGACACCGTATACGATCTATGAGATCCAATATTCAACATCAGGTCCATCACCACATGAAGGAGAGCTTGTTGAGACTACTGGAGTTGTTACTGCAAAGTTCGAGAACTATTTATTTATTCAAGATGGAATGGGAGCATGGAATGGAATTGCCGTTTACCCCGCACAAGATGTAGAAGTTGGTGAAGAAATTACTATATCGGGAGCAGTTTTAGAATACAATGATAAAACAGAGATAACTGATATTATTAATCTTGAAATAACTGGAACTTCTAATCTCCCAGAACCTGTCATCATTAGTGCTGCAGAACTTTCTTTTACTGAGGATTACGAAAGTGTTCTAACTAATATTCAGAATGTTACTGTTTCCAATGATAGTCTGGGTTATGGAAATTGGGAAGTTGGAGATCTATCTGGAACATGCATTGTTGGCGGATTGGGAGATTACACATATGAACCGACTTTAGGAGAGTTAATCTACAATCTTGTTGGTGTAGTTGATTATTCGTTTGGAGCTTTTAAATTAGAGCCAAGAGATGATGATGACATTGATTTGGTCGGAACGGTTGGTGATGAAAATTTACTTATTTCAACTTCGACTCTTTTAGGTAATTACCCAAATCCATTCAATCCATCAACAACAATATATTTTAATTTGAATACTGAAAATACAGATGATGCTGAATTGGTGATCTACAATTTGAAAGGACAGAAGATCCAACAATATTCACTAAGCAACAACCAGTCTTCAATTACCTGGAATGGACTTGATCAATCAGGAAAATCTGTTACGTCAGGAGTATATTTTTATAAGCTTATCAATGGAACTGAAACACACTCGAAAAAGATGCTTCTATTGAAATAGTAAATCAGAAAAGTATATGCTCCTTCTCAAACTGAGTAGGAGCATTTTTTATTTTCGAAAATTTCTAAAAGCTTTTTTTATCAATTCTAACTCACTTTTTTCATAGAATTTAAAAATGTTTAATAAGATCGGGAATAATAAACACAAAACTGCTTTAATACCAATTCCAAAATAAATATTAGTATCTGGTAGAAATACTGCGATTAAAAACAATATTGTTCCTACAGTAAAAACCAGGAACATCTTACCAATTTCATACTTTACAGGATAAAATTTTTGAGACACATAATATGAAACAACTGCGATCAGTAAAGAAGATACAACAGTTGTTAGAGCAGCTCCCCAAATACCATATTTTGGGATCAATACAAAATTCAAGCCAATGTTTACAAATAGTGCAACCGTAACGATATAAGCAATATATTTGGTTTTCTTTACATAATGAAAGCCCAAAAGAAACATATATTGAATACCTTTAAGAATGAAAGCAATTGTGATGAGTGGTACGATTTTATAAGCTATGTAAAATTCTGGTTTCTGGGCAAATATTAACAATATTTCACGGGCAAACAAGGATAATCCTAAGGCACCAAAAACCAGGATCATTGATAAATATTTAAAAACCTTCTGGAAGAATTTAGCTGCATCAGGTGAATTTTGCATCTTATATGCTATAGGAAGAAAGCTAAGTGCGAATGACTGCACCACAAAAACATTTAAAACACCAGAGATCTTATAGCCAAGCGAATAAATCCCTACTTGTGAATAATCTAAGAAATACTTAATTAAATACCTGTCACCTATAGCAAGTAATTGTACTGAAATTGCACTGAAAATAAGCGGAATACTATAACCAAGCATCTCTTTTATCAAGTTAAGGTCGAATTTATAATTGAAATTCTTTAACAATATTGGAATTGTAAAAAGCATTTGGATTATATTTGCTATCAATTGACTATAAAAGATCCCGATGACTCCAATTTCGGCATAAACTAAAAAGTAAATATTTAATCCGAGAACAATAACTAATTTAGCAGCGAAAAAGGAAGAGTAGATAATTGGTTTCCCTCGAAATCGGAATAAATTCATTGGAACCTGATTAACCATTTCCAAACCTATAATGATAAATATAACTGTGAAAAAGTGTGAGAATTCTAAGCTTGAAAAAAAGACTTGCGAAAACCAGGATCTTAAGGGAGCAAATATAAAATTAACTACAATAGCTGTAATTACTAGCACTACGTATGTATTGAACAAGATCTTGCCTTGTTCATTTCTATCCTCTGTTTCTGCACTCCACCTCATCATGGATGAAACAATGCGTAATCCCAATACC
>CAZSOM010000064.1:0-7964 GCA_964608295.1 uncultured Candidatus Cloacimonadota bacterium | reverse complement strand
CTGCTTCACGATAACTATACCTTTTGAGATCAAGATAACTATTAAAACTGCAAATACAATAATTACAATTGTCATTACTCCTCCTTAAACCAGCTTTATTAAATCAGAACCAATTTTGTTCTTCTATTCATCAACAGGTGTTACGATTACCTTATTGCCATTAATATCATTAACTATTATTCGGGTATCTTTGGGAATTTCTATTTTGTCTTTTGAAACTGCTGCCCATTCTTCACCACCAATTTTTACATAACCTTTTTCATTGGCTGGAATCTTTTCGGTAACCTTACCTGTTTTCCCAATGAGAGCTTTTACATTAGTGTCTTCATAATTGGATGAAATAAATTTCTTACTGAATTTCCTGCTTAAAATAAAAACTATAAAAGTGATAACTGCAAAGGCAAGGATCTGAAATGTAATAGATGGTATGATTAAAGCAATTAATCCTGTTAGGATCGCTCCTATACCAAAGCTTAAAAAGAGAAATCCTGGTGTAAAGATTTCTATAATTACACAGATTATTCCTAACGCTACCCAAATGATCCAGGGTTCAGACAAAATTTCCATAAGTTACCTCCATTTAAAGTTTATCTTCTTTTTTCTCCTCTTTCTTGATTTCATTACCATCTTTATCTTTGTAAATTCTCTTTGTTTTTCTTCCAGAACCTTTTTTGTTATAGTAATAATTGTAACTGGATCTTGAACTATTTCTTACAGTTTTTATTCCAAAAGCAAGCATTAATTTTTGTAAAAGCACGAAAATATAAAAACAGATGATTAAACCAATAACAAGTAATACTAAACTAATAATTGTTGTTAATATAAAAACACTCATACTTCTTTGAATAGCAGCAGTTCCACTGATATTCTTTACAGCTGAAAGGTATACAATGTCAAATTCTGCATTGTGTTTCTGAACATCTTCCTGGATATTTAAACTATCAATTGTAGCCTGAATTACATCAAGTTCACGTTTATAACTTAATAGTCTCTCAGAGCTTGGAGAAAGACTATTGTTAATAAGATTTTGATATTTTCTTTTTAAAATCTGGTTATTGTTAAGATTCTCTTTGAGATCAGTGTTATCAACAATTGGTCCAGCTCTTTGAATGTTCTCATTGCTAATGCCCTTAATGCTTCTAAGCTTGGCTAATAAAGGATCAGTTTCCTCAGAAGGAATTTCAAACACAACAAGATAATAGTTATTTTTTATTTCTGAATACAAAGTATTCCCTTTCTCTTTAAGTTCAGAAAGCAGAGTATTCATCTCATTCAGATTATCAACCTTATATTCAAATCGAATCTTAATATTATTGAAAGATTTATCAAAGATATAATCTGCCTTACTATCTTCTATTGATACATCTGTTTGTACAAATGCTTTATCCAGGCTTGATCTTTTCATCCCTAAATAAATTGAAAACACTATTGTGAACAAAATCAAAACCAACTTCACCTCTTTTCTTAGTTTGAACATAAACTCTCCTCTATTTATTATCTAATAATTCTTCTGCATGCTTTAGAGCCAACTCTGTTTCAGAACCTGACAACATCCTGGCAATTTCAATTTTTCTCTCGTTTTCGTCCAGTATTTTCATTTTAACTTTAAATTTTTTATCACCACTTATTTTTTCTATGGAAATATGCCTGTCACTATAAGAAGCGATCTGAGGTAAATGGCTTATACATAAAACTTGGTGATATTTACCAATATCGTGAATGAATTCTGCTAAAAGTTCAGAAGTTTTTCCACCAATTCCAGAATCAATTTCATCAAAGATTATGGTACGTCTATCCAGTCTGTCTGATAGGATCTTCTTGATAGCCAGTAAAAATCTTG
This sequence comes from uncultured Candidatus Cloacimonadota bacterium, assembly GCA_964608295.1. Lineage (GTDB taxonomy): Bacteria > Cloacimonadota > Cloacimonadia > Cloacimonadales > TCS61 > Tenebribacter. The sequence continues at coordinate 6,124 of CAZSOM010000064.1, read as the reverse complement.
AGAGTTCACCACCAGAAGCAGCAATTCTGAATGGCTGCATTTTCACACCCTTATTGGCAGAAAAAAGAATATCAACCACATCTTTTCCTGTCTCATTCAAACCACTTAGTTTCTTAGAGATTCCTTCTGAATTATCCAGGTCTGTGAATCTGAATTCCAATTCTGCATCCGGGATAGCGAGTTTCTTGATATTTGCCACGATCTCTTTCTCAAAATCACCAGCAGCTTTTTTCCTTTTTTCAGATAAACTCTTGGCAAGTTTATAAAGATCAATTAAATCTGAATCAATCGTTGTATTCAATTGAGCAATTTCTTCTTTTTTTGAAGAGTACAAATTAATTTGTTGCTCAATGTTTACTTTATATTCGAGGATTTCAGTTAAATTACGCTTATATTTAAGGCTGAGATTGTTAAGCTCTGAAAGACGACTTTGGACATACTCAAGCCGTGCTGAATCTACTTCAATGATGTTTTGAACTTCTCGTATACTGGTTATTGAGTTATCAAGATTGGTGGAAGCGTCCTGTAGGTAATTTACAGTTTCTTCAATTTTTTTATTATCATTTTTGAATTTTGTTAGTTGAGAAATGTATGAAATTATGGTATCATAAACTGAATTTTCCTTTTCGTAAATTTCCTGTTCCAAATTGGAAGAAGTATTGAGTATTTCTTCCGCATTAGTAAGTAAATTCAATTCTGCCTGCAATTTCATATCTTCATCAATTATAGGGTTAATCTTCTTGATCTCTTCTATCTGGTATTGATACAGCTTTATCTTTTCAGCTTCATCACTCTCAATAGCCTGCAGTTATTTCAACTTATTTGTATTTTTAAGTTAACTGCTCTCTTTTATCAGTTAGTTTTCCGTAAATATCCAGGACTTCCAACTGAAAATCAGGATCAAATAATTTTTGCTGATCTCTCTGGCTATGAAAATCTATGAGGATTTCACGAAATTCTTTAATTATCTCTTTAGAAACTCGCCGTCCATTTATGAAGCTTTTACTTCTTAAGTTTGTACTGATCTCTTTGCTGAAGAACACTTCACCTTCTGAGATATCAATTTCATTTTGTTTAATTAAATTAATAAATTGTTTATTCTCATGATCAACATCAAACACCGCTTCCAGTTTAGCCGGTAAAGAATCATTCAGCAGCATCCCACTGTGAATATCACTACCCAAAATTAGGCTGATAGCACCAACAATTATTGATTTTCCAGCCCCAGTTTCTCCGGTGAGAACTTGCAATCCATTCCCTAATTCCAAAAAAAGTTTATCAACAATTATAAAGTTTTCTACACTCAGATTTTTTATCATCTTCTACCCATATGCAGTTTTTTCCTAAGTATCTGGTAAAAAGTTTTATTGCTAAGCTTGATGAAACTTATTTTTTTATTGGAAGCAGTAACGATTATTTCGTCATCATCAATAAGTTCATAACTGTTTTTTCCATCAAGTTGAAGAATACATTTGCTTCCATTGACATGTAGAATAAAACTTAGCTTATCATCAGAGGCAAAAACCATTGGTCGAACGCTTAAAATATGCGGATTCAAAGGAGTAACTACGAATGCATCCATCACCGGAGAGAGAATAGGTCCACCTGCTGACAGTGAATAGGCGGTTGATCCTGTTGGTGTGGAAACAATAAGTCCATCACATCTGGTTTCTACAACCAGACGCTTATTTGAGTAGAATCTTATATCGATCAGCCTGGCTTCTTTACCCTTATAAATTACCGCATCATTCAAAGCTGTTGATTTAAACACTTTATGGTTGTTTCTCTTCACAACTGATTTGAGAAGCAATCTCTGTTGAACTTTGAATTTATTTTTCTTTAGATCATCAATTGATTTCTCAAGTTCGGAAAGTGAACTTTCTGAAAGGAAACCAAGTTTGCCAAGATTAATTCCCATCAGCGGAACATTATATTCAAGTGAAAGCTGACTCGCCCTGAGGAAGGTTCCGTCACCTCCAAATGAAAGAATGCAGTCGAGTTTATGCTTTTCAATACTTTTTACGAAATCAGGAAATAGTTCTTTTTGCTGCTGAAACTTGAAAAAATGAAGATCTTTACTTTTATGTAGTTTATCCAATAGATCAAAAATTGGTTCAGTGCATTTATAGTTCGGATTAAAAAAGATCCCAAAATTCTGCATAACTCAACTCCTTACAACGAATCCAAGATTCGCAGATATGATTCATATCTGGCAAGTGGATATATTCCTTCTTCCACAGCTTTTTTAACACCGCACTTCATCTCATGAGAATGAGTACAATTAAAAAACTTACATCCTCTTGCCAAAGTTGACATTCCCGGAAAAATATCTTTTAATTTTTCCTTATCATTGCGGTGTAAACCAAATGTTTTGATGCCTGGTGTGTCAACCAAATAACCTCCGAAATCCCATTCCAGTAACCTGCTGCGAGTGGTTGTGTGAACTCCCTTTTTATGGTATTCACTAATTTTAGCAGTTCTTAGTTTAAATCCCGGTTGCAGCATATTTAACAACGATGATTTTCCTGCTCCGGAATGACCGGAAAAAACACTGTCTTTATCTTTCAATAGTTCTCTAAGATCTTCTATCCCATCACCCGATTTTGTGGAGGTATAAATGACACTAAATCCAAGTTTTTCATAAAAAGAACCTGCTTGTTTCACCAAATCCAGAGATTCTGCCAAGTCAATCTTGTTAACGCAAATGACAGGTGTGATGTTATTGATCCTAGCTGCACAGATATATCTATCGATTAAACCTAAATTAAGCTGTGGATCTTTGTAGGAAGATGTTATTATTACTTGATCGACATTGGAAGCTATGATTATTTCAGTTTGGAAATCATTATCGGAAAACCTGGAAAGTGAGTTAGTTCTATCTATGATCTCTTCAATGCGAAGATCACTAGATACATCAACATTCACGTAATCACCGGCAATAACAATGCTTTTGGTTTCGAAATTTACCTGTTTGAATCTTCCACCTAATGTACAGGTCAATTCCTTTTCACCGATTTTTACTAGACACATATAATTCGACCTTACTTCCAGTATTCTTCCTCGAGCTAATTTCAAATCACGTTTGGAACTAAGTCTCCCCTTTTCGATCGACTTTTTTTCAGCTCGCTTTTCCTCAGATACTTCATCATCTGTGAAGTGATCGATATTGGTTAATTCAACATTTGAAATATTGATATTCTTTCGTTTAAATTTTTTCTTATCTCGTTTCTTGTTCATGGCTTTATCAAGGCATCCAATGCTGTCTCAATTTTTTCGGTCATCACCCTGGTATTCACACAAGGACCTTCCGGCCTTATATTTAGAACTCCATACACAGGAATGGGGAAAACTTCGCGTAATCCTTCTACCAGGTCACGGTCACAAGCAACAGCGATAATAAACTTGGGACGATTCTCAACAACTATTTTCCTGGCTAAGGTGCCGCCAGTAGCAATTGACATCTTAACTTCATATTTTTCAGAAATTTCACATAATTTAGCAATATCACATCTACCACATTTTTTACATTTATGAATATCTGTTGTTATTCTAATATCACAATCTATATTCTGCAGACAATGTGGTAATAATATTAATAATTCAGAAGGATTGAATTGTTTATGAATAGCATTTACGAAAGAGTTATTTACACTTACGAAAGATTCCCTGATCTTCTCAATGGAAATACCCAGCAATCTTCCAAATAGCAAAGTGACCGGATAGATTATTTTTATATAAGCTCGTATAGCAAATCTTGCCACCAGAAGATTAGTTTCAGTATAACTTATAATTAAAACTAAGATCGTTCCTAAAACCAATACAAAGAAAAAAATGCGAAGAGCAGTGAGAGATAAACCAGCCAAAACAATACTGATTTCATGTAGTCGGGGAGAGACAAACCACCACAGAAGTGTGGTTACAGTCATCATTAAGATTAAGGTGATCGTGGATAAAACAAGAAACAGATTCTTGCCTTTGGTGTTTATTTTAAAATCCATTTTCGAATTTTTCTCCTGATTCTATACGTGCTCCTAAACTGAAGGCATGAGCTGTCATGATATTCTTTCCTGATGGTTGCACTCTTTTCAGCAGTATATTCTTATCAGCAGTGGACACAATTAAACCATTTTTACTAATATCCAAAATACTGCCTGGAACTTCTGTTGAAAGAATATCAAGAATTTCTATTTCAATTATTTTTATTCTTTTTCCTCGGAATGATGCAGTTATACCTGGTACTTCAGCCAAACCTCGAACTCTATTATTTGTAATTTCGGCTGTATCATTCCAATTTAGTAGAAAATCTTTTTTAAATAATTTATAACTAAAAGTTGCTTTGCAGTGATCTTGTTTAGTTGTGATCAATCCATTTAACTCGATATTTTCTAAAACCTTAACTAAATCATTTGCACCGCTTTCCGACATTTTTTTATAAAGTGATGTGTAGCAATCATTGGATTGTATTTTAATTTTATTTTGGAAAATAAGCGGTCCGGCATCCATTTCGGCTACAATTTTAAAGATCGTGTTTCCCGTAATATCATCACCATTAAAAAGTGCATAATTAATCGGAGTTGACCCTCGGTATTTTGGTAAAATTGATGGGTGCAGATTTATACATCCAAAAGCTGGCAGCAGTCTTATTTCTTTTTTTAAGTAACCGCCATAAGCAACTGTGATGATAATATCCGGAGCAATTTCTTGTAACTTGTCTATCGTCTCTTTTGAATTTACATCCTCCGGTTGGATAATGGGAATCTCAAGCATTTGCGCTGCTAATTTTACTGGTGTTGGCTGTAACTTCCTATTTCTACCTTTAGGGCGATCCGGCTGTGTGATGCAAAGCTGAGGTTTAAATCTGGTTACTGCTAACGCATTAAGCACAGGAACCGCAAATTCCGGAGTTCCCATAAAAACTGTTTTCTCTATTTTCATACAAAAATTTAAAGCGTTAATTCACCAATATTTCTGCCATTTTCGTCTGTTGTTCTTTGAATATCATGCAGTTTTTTCTTTATAAAAATTCGTTTCAATTTAGTGATCTTATCGACGAAAAGTATACCGTCAAGATGATCATTTTCGTGCTGCAAGGCTCTGGCAAAAAGTCCATCTGCTTCATAACTAACTTTCTTTCCCTTCTCATTTAAGGCTTCGATAACAACTGATTTTGCCCGTTGAACCGGTTCAAAAATATTGGGTAAACTCAGACAGCCTTCATCCGATTCAACTTCTCCTTCAAATTCCTTAAATTCAGGATTAACAAGAACCAGGGGATTTTTCTTTCCTTCTTCATTAAACCAGAATGGATCTACTACGAAAATACGAAGCGATTTACCAACTTGTGGTGCTGCCAAACCAACTCCGTCTTTTTCATACATGGTAAGGGTTAGATCAGTGATAAAATTTTTAACTTCAACCGTAAATTCTGTTACAGGTTTTGCCACTTCACGCAGCGTTTTATCACCGTATAATCTTATGTGTAAACTATTTGGTACTCGGCTTTTCATCGCTAACTATACCTGCAATAGATGATCTTTGGAATTCGATCTTTGTTCCGGTTGTATCATCAACACGTAAAACAACAATATTTTTATCTTTCTTGATATTCACGATCTTTCCTATCATGCCGGCATTTGTGATAACTTCATCATTGATCTTTAGATTATCGATCAATACCTGCTGTTCTTTTTGTCTTTTACGCTGGGGACGAATGATGAGAAAATAGAGAATTACGAACATAAGTACAAATGGTAAGAATTGTGCTATCGGATTTGGTTTTGCCGCTCCACCTGCTGCTTGTGTTCCCGCTTGTAGTAAAATGCTAAACATATTTTTATCTCCTTGTTTTTACTTAAAGTTAAAATTGTTGATTGCCGTAATGCGTCAAGTGATAAGGGAATATGCTATTAAATTCTTAATTTCTTTTTTACCGGTGGCACTGTTAGCTGGAATCGTGATAGATTTGTTCAGGCTTCAATGATGCCATATATGGCGTGGTCTTTCCCTTTTTCTAAAGCCCAAGCACTATTTCCAAAATCAAAATGCCAATACTCTTTTATATCGACCACGAAATCTTCTTCTTCAAAAAGACCGATTAGTAATTTCCGATTTCTCTTCGCTTCAG
>CAZSOM010000063.1:0-7999 GCA_964608295.1 uncultured Candidatus Cloacimonadota bacterium | reverse complement strand
TATTTTCTCTTCCCTTTCCCAATAATTGACCATATTTAATTGCAGCCATTGTAAGGGTATAATCTGCTTCAATAGCAAGATCTGCTGAACCTGTATTTGCGTCAACACCGCTTGCAATATCTATAGCGACAGTTTGCTTTTGAGAAGCATTGATATTATTTATTACATCAGCCTGCCAACCTCTAACACTGCCTTTTAGTCCAACTCCAAAGATAGCATCTATGATCAAGGCATATTTAGAAAGATCAATCAATCCCTTTTCAATTCTATATATAGGTATCTTAAGTTTTTCACACTCTTTGTAATTAGAAAGAGTCTCCGGGCTCATTTTGTCCGTACTACCAAGCAAGAAGATTTCTGGAGAATGCTGCCAGTTTTTCAGGATACGCGCAATTACAAATCCATCACCACCATTATTACCGCTACCGCAAAAAACAGCAACTCTACTTTCTGGTTTCAGCAGATCATTTATGAATTTACTGCATCCTTTACCGGCATTTTCCATTAACTCTTTTCCAGGAATTCCAATATTTTCAATCGTAAATTTATCAATTGCGTACATTTCTTCTCGTGAGAGTATAAACATTTTAACTTCCTTTTTACTTAAAAGAATTAATCTACAAACAGAATATTTTAATACTCTATCTAAAGATTAGAGAGAAGTCGTTTGCCTCTGCAAGCCGACTTTTATTAATCCTCCGGCAAAACTATCTCAAAAGTTGTACCTTTTCCAACTTCACTTTCCAGAACTCTTATTTTACCATTATGATATTCTTCCACAATACGATGAGCTAAACTAAGTCCCAGACCCCAACCACGCGTTTTACTTGTAACACCAGGCTGGAATATTTTTTTATACATTTTCTTTTGCATTCCCTTCCCAGCATCTGTAACATGAATATAGGTTTTATTTTTTTTGGAAAATGCTTTCACCACAATAGTTCCTTTACGATTTTGCATTGCATCAATACTGTTCTTTAGCAGGTTTTCAAAAGTCCATTTTATCAGATCAGAATCAATTTTAATCTTCTTACTCTTTATTCTACTCTCAAATTTTATTTCAACTTTATTGGAAATTGAGGGAAGTCTTCGTTCGAAATGTTCAATTGTCTCTTGCATGATATCATGCAAACTACAGGATTTAAACTTCATGACTGACCCAACTTTTCCAAAACGGGAAGCAATTTTATTAAGCTTTTCCACGTCAACTTTCATATAATCCAGCATTTCTTGAAGATCTTTACTGTTCTTACAGCTGTGAAGTTTAGAATTCAGTATATCTATCCAACCACCTAATGAAGATAGTGGTGTTCCAAACTGATGTGCAGTCTCTTTTGCTAAACCTACCCAGAGAATGTCACGTTCTGTTTTCTTAATTGAATAAATTCCGTACATTCCCAAGAATGTAAAAAGAAATATAAATGCCATGCCAACATAAGGCATCATTTTGAGTTGTTTCATTGTTAGGGTGTCACCATAATAAACATAGCCGTAAATCTTTTCATCATCTTTATTTATTCTAAGCGGTAACATGGAGCGTTTTGCTTCCATGCCTTTCACCATTTTAAATAAATTATTTTGATGTTGAATTGTTAATTGATCAAATCTGTCTTTGGGAATATCAATGTTTTCCCATGAGAATGGGATTTTAAGGCTATCTGCAAGAATGATAGGATAATCTATTCCCGGTAAGATCTCTTCCATAAAGTATTGAAAGAGAAAGTGTTCTAAATTTACATCGGTTGGCATTCCAACAAATTTTGAGTAAATATCGGGTACAATTTCAATGTCTTTTCTTACATTATTGACAACCACATTTGTGAAGATAATAAAAATTACGAATAGTATTACACTTCCAAAAATAAAATACATTTTCAGAAGTAGACTTCTGTTAATCTGTTTCTTTTGTAATTTCCCAGATTTCATCTAATTGCTCCAAGCTTGCATCAAGCATGTTTTTCCCATGATTTAGAAAATGACTTTCTACTTTTTTAAAACGTTTTTCAAATTTTTTATTAGTTCTCTTCAATGCAGATTCAGTATCAAAACCAGATTTCCTGGCAATATTGACAATCAAGAAAAGCATATCCCCCATTTCATTTTGTATCTCTTCAAAATCCTTACTTTTATAAGCTTCTTGAAATTCCTTAACTTCTTCTTCCAGTTTATCAATAGCCGGAGCTACATCCTGCCAGTCAAAACCAACAGATGCGGCTTTCTCTTGCATACGTTGAGCCACAATAAGTGCTGGCATTTTCCGAGGAATTCCATCTATTGCTGAAGAACGGACATTTTTTTTTTCTTCCTGCTTAATCCGCTCCCAATTCATTTTCACACCATTTGCATCTGTAGCATGACCATCGCCAAAAATATGAGGATGCCTTCTGATAAGTTTATCATTAATTTGGTTGAGTACCTCTTTTATTTCAAATTTTTTCTCTTCTTTAGCTATCTGTACCTGCATCACGATATGCAACATCAGGTCACCCAATTCTTCAGATAGATGGGAGAAATTTTCATTTTCAATTGCTTCAATAACCTCATACAATTCTTCTATAAAATTGGGAATTAAAGATTCATGAGTTTGTTTTAAATCCCATGGACAGCCATTTTCTTTATCTCGTAATTTTTCTATAACTTCAATCAGTTTATCGAATTCCTTCATTTTTCCTCAAGTTTTATCACTTCAATTTCATCATTATTTTCATTTAAAACAATATCAGTATTGTTTTCCCAGGTTTCAACTATTTTTTTATTCTTTATTTTTTTCCTGATTACACCAATTATCAAAACAATCGGAAGTAATCCCCAGATAAATCCTGTAGAAGCCATCAATATCTCTGCTCTGAAATGGGTTTTGGAGTAATCTTCAAATTGATCTGAGAATGTTTTGACGTTCATGAAGAAACTATTTAAGAAAGCTTTCTTGAAATCTCCGGTTGATCCCGCTTTATCCCACAAACGATAAAATGCTTTTCTTTTTTTTGAATAAAGATATTTAACTGCTAACCCTGACTTTGCATAAAAAGATTCCCATTCTATCATATTAGCAGGATATGTTTTTTCCATTTGTTTTAATGGTCTTGAGTTACCTAAAATATAATTCTTCGCAAAATTTAATTCTCGTTCAATCCCCATATCTTTGGAAAAATAGACTGCCATACCTTCGTTGAACCAGAGTGGTGGATTTTTCCAATAGGCAAATACAAAATGATGAATATACTCGTGCAGTAGAAGCTTGCGAATATTTGGAACATTTTTTAGAAATCTGGGATTCTTCAGGAAAATCGTTTGATTCCTGCTGTTATAAAAACCAGTACTGAACTCCATTATTGCAGCTTGCTGCGAAGTCCAACTTTCATATACTTTACTATCGGGTGCTATCACCACGTTCACAGGAATATCAAGATAGGAACCCACTTTTTTCTGAAATGTTTGAATATCTTTATCTAGTTGATCAATAAAACTTGAAGCTGCAGTTGTATCTTTCGCTTCTGCGAATAAGATGATGTCCTGATATTGAATCCTTTCATATTTAAAATCTGCAGAAAATAATAATGAGAAAATACAAAATACAATTATAGAAAGAAAGATTTTATTTATTTTGAACGTATTCAGCTCCCATAATACGTTTTTTAATCTTTGCAGTAAGTTTTTGGATATTGAATGGTTTGAATATTACATCCTGCAATCCTGCTTTCATGGCTTTGACAACAACATGATCAGGATCATATCCGAAACCGGTCATCATTATTATTGGGATTTCCTCGTTAAATTCTTTAGTTCTGGAATAAAGCTCATATCCGTCCATATCCGGCATAGCAATGTCCGTCAGCAATAGATCAATACCACCAGCCATGATTCTATTTAAAGCAAGATATCCCTCGTTTTCACAGATAACTTCCAACTCAGGACAACATTCTTTTAGTTCCAATTTTAGGTAATCTGTTATTGATATATCATCATCTACAATTAAAATTTTATAGCCCATTCTCAAAAACCTCAGAAAATAATACTGATCAAGTCAGTTTAGTTTTCAATTTAAGGAGGAACTTTTTATTAACAGCTTCAATTTTATCAAGAATTATTTTATCATTTTTTTTAAGTAGATAATTATACACTATTCTGCGTTCAGCCAGCTGAGATTTATCAAAAGCCATAATCTCATTTTTCCTGTAGTTCACTGAGACAAGCGGAAATTCCTTTTTTATTCCTTTTTCAATTTTTCCGTTTATTCTTCCGTTCTTAATTATAATATCCTTTCCATAATCTTCGAATTCTAAATTTAAATTCTTAGTAACAGCAATGAATCTCAAGTATTTAAAATATTTTTCTATTTGTTGAATTTTATTTTTTAGTTTTTCTGCTTTTTCGAATTGAAGTTCATTGTAGAATACTTCATATTCTCTATATTTTGAAGATAATAACTTCTCGTTTGGAATAATCAAGGGAAGGATTACTTTTTGATATGCTTCATGTTTTTCTTTAATACACCAACCCTTGCATTTGTCATTTTTATACCTTTCACAGGGATAAGGCTTTTCATCAGGACAAACTGGAAACATTAATAGTTCAGCTAGGTCATCAAGTAAATCAAAGAGAAAAAATCTATTTTTAAACGGACCAATGTAAAATTGATTCTGTTGAATATCTTCAACAACATTCAGGTATGGCGGCTTTTCAAAATTTATTCCCAGGTAAACATATTTCTCATAAGCTTTGATCGCTGAATTAAATTCTGGATATAATCGGTTTTCCAATTTTTTTTGATGAATCAAAGCAGCAAATAGTGAAGAATGTTCTTCATAGGCAATCTCTGTTGTTTGAGAAATAATTTGAAAAATATTTTTGTCGTCTTTAGCTATTTTGAAAAATTGTCTGATGCCGTTATCAAGATTTGTAGTCTTGCTAACAAAGATAATATTATGTTCATCATAAAAAGTAAAAATTCCCGTACTTGAAGGAATATTTTGTTTATTAATTTCAGCTTTCTTAAATCTAATCATGGAATTCAAAGTTGGAATCTGGTATTGAATGTCAATAAAAAAGGATTGAAGTAAAATGTAGTAATACTTACTCATCATTATTCTTGACGTTATCCAGTTCATTTTCAATTTGCATTCCATGAGTACATTTTACCAAAAGATTAAATCTCTGATCGATAAATCAGTGTTTATCAGAAATTTCGATACAAAAATTAAAGAGAATAAAACCAAAAGTTTATTCCATAATCTCAATCGTTCTGCAAAATCTATACTGCTAGCTAGAGCATTTGAGCAAACTGGAAAGAATATAATTTTTGTAACTGCCGATGACAAAGTTGCTGAAGATTATCTGGAGGATCTTGACCTTTTGGTTGAAAGAGATCACGCCCATTTTCTTCCTGATTATGAGGTTCTTCCCTACGAACAGCGGTCACCACATTATATGCTTCGCGGTCAAAGGATTGAAACTCTCACAGCTGCTGTTTCTTCTGAACCCGGGATATATAGCCTATCCATTCGCTCCTTATTACGCAAAATTACTGCAGCTGCTATTTTTAAAGAGAATATCATTAGGCTTTCTGTTAATGAAGAATATGATCCTGCTGTCTTAATTTCAAACCTTGTTGGAATGGGATATGAGACACAATTTCAAGTTTCAAAAGTTGGAGAATTGTCACGTCGTGGTGGAATAATCGATGTATTCAGTCCGAATTCTCATCGTCCGGTGAGGATCGAATTTTTCGGTGATATTATTGAATCCATCAGAGTTTTTTCTGTAAATTCTCAACGTTCAACTGGTGAAGAGCTTACTAAAGTAACATTAATTCCTTCCCGTGAATTTTCTTTGCATGATATTGATACAGATGATACAATGTGGCAAAAAATCCATGATAGCGGGTTTTATGAAGGTATTGAACTTGATGTTTCTAGACTTATACCTGAAATTGAAACGTTTATCGAATATTTTTTACCAGATAATTGCATAATTTTTTGGGATGAATTCCAATATGTACCTGCTTATGTAAAAGAAATTTTTGAAGAGACAACAAACCTTTATCAAAAGCTTAGAACCAAATTTAAAAATCGAGTTATACCTCAACCTGAATCACTATTTGCTGATATACATTTTGTTAATAAGATATTAAAGAAATATAAATGTTTTTTTTTATCTGCTTCCTACCAGGAATTTAAAGAGATCACAAATATATTCAAAGCCCCTTTAGCATCCCAAACTAACTTGCAGGGAAACCTGGAAGTTTTTGAAAGTGAACTCAAAGAGAAATTAGAAGCTGGATATAGAATTTTCATACAATCTGATAATAGTAGCCAAAGCAAACGCATGCGTGACCTTCTTCCAGAATATGATGAACGTATAGATTTCACTATCGGAGTTTTGCAATCAGGATTTAATCTTACTGATGCAAAATTAGAAGTTTATACAGATCATGAAATATTCAGTAGATATAAACGGAAAAGACATAAGAACAGGTTCTCAAAAGAAGAAGCTCTGGTAGATTATAATGCCTTAAAACCTGGTGATTACATTGTCCACATTGATCACGGAATCGGGATTTATGCAGGCTTGAAACGGTTGAATATAGAAGGAAATAAAATTGAAACTTTAACTTTGAGATATGCAGGAAATGATGTCGTTTATGTTCCAACATTTCAGCTTTCCCTAGTATCCAAATTTGTCTCAGAAGAGGGGATTACACCAACAATTCATAAAATAGGCAGCAAAAAATGGGAAAGCATGAAATCCCGGGCACAAAAACAGATCGAATTCATTGCCGAAGATCTTATAAAATTATATGCTGAACGTAAAGTAAAAAAAGGCATCGCTTTTGAACCTGATTCTGCCTGGCAAACTGAAATGGAAGATTCCTTTATTTATGAAGATACACCTGATCAAAAGAAAGCCACAGAAGAAATAAAAGCCGATATGGAAGATGATACGCCCATGGAACGCTTATTATGTGGAGATGTGGGATTTGGAAAAACCGAAGTTGCTATCCGTGCTGCCTTCAAAGCAGTGAACAGCGGATATCAAGTTGCTATTTTAGTTCCTACAACTCTTTTAGCAGAACAGCATTATCTTGTGTTCAAAGAACGACTTGCTCAATATCCTGTACAAATAGCAATGTTCAGCCGATTCCGTTCTAAAACAAATATAAACAAAGATCTGGCAAAACTTGCAACAGGTGAGGTAGACATTGCAATTGGAACACATCGCTTATTATCTAAAGACATGAAATATAAAAAGCTTGGATTACTGATAATTGATGAAGAGCATCGCTTTGGTGTAAGGCATAAGGATAAACTGCGTCAGATTAAAACTAATGTAGACACTCTTTACATGAGCGCTACACCGATTCCACGTACAATGTATATGGCTCTTTCAAAATTAAAAGAACTTTCACTTATTCGGACATCACCTAAAGCAAGATTGCCAATTAGAACTGTTGTTGTCCCCTATGATGAAAATATAATAAAAGATGCCATTAATCGTGAAGTTGATCGCGGTGGACAGGTTTTCTTTGTTCATAACAGGGTTCAGACTATTGAAAGTTTAGCTGCTGAACTTCAGGAACTTCTTCCCCATGTAAGTTTTGAGATAGGACATGGACAATTACCCGAAAAACAACTTGAGAGAATTACACTTGATTTTGCTCATCATAAATTCGATGTACTTATTGCAACTACAATTATAGAATCAGGACTTGATATTCCTAATGCAAATACAATGATAATAAATCGTACTGATATGTTCGGCCTTGCACAATTATATCAGATGCGAGGTAGAGTGGGAAGAAGCAATAGACGTGCTTATGCATATCTGATAATTCCACCAAAACTTAATGATGTTGCTAGAAAAAGACTGGAATCTCTAATCGAATATGAATCGCTAGGAAGTGGATATCAGATTGCAATGAGAGATATGGAGTTGAGAGGTGCCGGATCACTTTTAGGCACAAAACAAAGTGGCATTATAAATTCCATTGGTTTCAATTACT
>CAZSOM010000062.1:0-8121 GCA_964608295.1 uncultured Candidatus Cloacimonadota bacterium | reverse complement strand
CGCTTGTGTCATCCTGAGTTAATCGAAGGACGAAGAATTTTACATTTCATAACATCTATTACCTGCTTTTTGCCATGATGAATAGAAAGAACGGACATCCTAAGAATGCTGTAATTATTCCAACTGGAATTTCAATTACAGCAATTTGCATAGCAATAAGATCGCATAAGATTAAAAGCATTGCACCAAACAAAGAGGAAATTATAATTCCAGAACGTTTATTTCCGCCAGAGATCATGCGAACTATATGCGGAACGATCAGCCCAATGAAACCGATAATGCCGGCGTAAGCAACTGTCACACCGGTGAGGAGTGAACTTATAATAAATATTTTTCTACGCAGTTTTTTCACATCAATTCCCAGACTACCGGCAATCACATCTCCTGTTGTGAGTATCATTAATTTTCGTGAAAGCAGGAATAAGTAAAGCATCAGTATGATAGATATGCCAAAAACAACTAAGAAATAATACCATTCCTTGCGGCTGAAAATATGTCCAAGATTTCCCATGAGAACATTGATGATATTTCCAATATCCTGCTGATTGAAATACATGAGAAGTGAGATGAGTGCTGAGAAGAACATTCCCACGATTATTCCTGAAAGCAGTAATTTTGTGCTGTTGAAAAATCCACCCAGATGTGCTAGAAACCAAACTATGGTTAATGTGATCAAAGCTCCAGCAAATCCAAACAAAGGCATGAAGAGATAAAAACCTAATACACTCGCTAAAATACTGCCAAAAGCTGCTCCGGATGAAATTCCCAATATATAAGGCTCTGCCAATGGATTATTCAACATGATCTGGAAGGAATATCCAACACCGGAAAGAACAAATCCTACAAGGAATGCCAACATTAAGCGCGGCAACCGAATTTGCATTATTATATGTAAACTCTCTGCTTGGTAATTCAGATAGAAATAGATTAATATTGAAGAGAAAAAAAACAATAAAACAAATAGAAATTTATTTTTCATCTTTAAAGATCTTCTGTAACAGTTTCAGACCTTCTACCACACGTGGAGTTGCTCGAATTATCAAATCTGGATTCACATCAAGTGCAGTATAGATCCGATCATTTTTTATGGCTGAGATCACTTCCCAACCTTTGCGTATTTTTATATGGTTCGCTGTAATTTCCGGTGGACAAGTTAATAAAATTATTTCGGGATCTGCTTTGATAACTTCTTCTGCATTCACGCGTGAATAATCTCGGGGAAGTTCAGCAAAGATATTGTCCCCGCCTGCCTTTTGCACAACTTCACCCACGAATGATCTATCGGAAACACTCATGATCGGGTTGTTATAGATTTCCACATAAACCTTGGGTTTTTTATCTCCCACATTAGCTTCAATCTTGGCAATTTCAATCTGTAAACTATCTGCTACGAAATTAGCTCGTTCCTCCACACCAATAAGCTTACCGATCTCACGAATTGATGAGATCATATCACTAATAGATTTAGGATAAAATTGAGCTGTGGGAATTTGCAGCTTCCCTAGTTCGGATGTAAGCAGTTCCTGCTCTAAACCCGATGTAAAAACAATTGTTGGTTGAAGTGAAATAATCTTTTCAAAATCTACTTTTCCGAAATTTCCAACTTTTTCTATCTCTTGTAATTCAGCAGGATAATCGCATTCGATGGTTACACCCACAATATTCTCTGAACCTTGAAGAAAACAAACTATCTCAGCAATTTCAGGTGAGGTGATGATGTAACGTTCACCTATTTTACTTTCATCTTTAGAACATCCGGTTAATACGATAATTATCAAGATTAATAATAACGCATATTTCTTCATAAAAAAAATCCTCTTATCTTGGAAGCTATAAAAAGCTGCTAAAATAAAAGGATTAATAAAACTTAATTAACAATAACTCTTGCTCCGGAGTCTTGATTAAATAAGCTTTATGGCAGGTTTCCTGGCTTGCAGTTAGATTACATCTCAGTCCTTCCCAAAACTAGTTCAGTGAACTAAAATCAAATTTATAATCAGCTCACGGATAAACACAGATGTTTTTGCAATTAACTAAACTAACAATTAAAAATACAAATCCTTTGTTCGTTTAGTTCGTTCTTGTTCGTTGCTAAACACTTTCCGTAGCTAATTTTCTGCTTACAGTGGCGGAGACCGCTCCCGATTTTAACGGGATTCCCTTTTACTTTTGCACCATCAAGCTTCACTCTATAATTTACTAATTGAGTAAAAATTCTAATGATTTTGTGTCAAGGTTGCTTTAACATTATATCAAATATATATCTTACAAATCTGCATTTGGACCACCATATGTTCCCATATCATTTCTTGTTCCATCAACATCATTAAATTCAGGATCAGAATTCCCCGCATCAATACAAGGAGAATCTGTTGATAAATGGAAATCATCATTTTCGGGATTATTGAAAATTGGATTTAGATCAATGTTTCCTTCTAACCAATTTATACTATTTGGATTAAAAGTAGAAATATTTTCTGCACCACCCATAATGTCTGAAAACAATATCGCAACAGAACCTTCACTACCTGGTAAACCTTCTTCTTCTATCATTATTTCTTGAGGACTGTTATTCCAAAAAATAGAATTCATAATTACAGGATCAGCATAATGATCACAATACAAAACACCTCCTCCATGAAATGCATTGTTACCAAAAGTTGTTATATTAGTAATGTTCACATCTGCACTCAATGAATAGATTCCACCTCCATATGATGCATCGTTGTTAATGAGTAAAACATTTTCGAAAACAGGTTCTTGATATGACCAGAATGCTATACCACCACCTTTATTTGAACTATTTCCTGAAAGAACAATATTTCTCATTATTGGATCTGTGTGTGATGAAACAATTCCACCACCTGAACTGGTTGATGAGTTATCAGAAATAATTAAATTCTCTAAAGTTACATCCGAACCCACTCGAATATATATTCCTCCACCACTACCATAAGCAATATTATTATTTATAATACTATTCGTAATCTGAGAAATTGATTCTATAACTAATAATCCTCCTCCTCCAGTACTAGCAGTGTTATTTGATATTTCAGTTTCATCAATAATTAGTTGAGAATCAATACAATAAATTCCTCCACCATTCTCAGATAATAAACCACTGGAAACATTATGATTAATATTAGAATTTATAACAGTACAATTACTCTCTTGAATAAGTGCTATCCCACCACCAATTTCAGTAGAATTTTCTCTAATAATTACATTATCAATTGTTAGATTGGCATTCTCACATAGAATTCCACCACCTGAGTAATAATACCATCCTCCTCCCGTTACTCTTGCATAATTCCCAGAACCATTTTGTATAGTTACTCCAGAAATTGAAGGTGAATCAGAATCACAATTTACAAATGCAAATACACTTCCATTATCTCCACCATCAATTATTGTTTCTTCAATGTATCGTTCTTCACCATACAAAGAATAAAATGAATTTATTATGGGATATTTGCCATTTACTTGAATATTTTCGTGATAAATTCCAGGCAAGATTACAATTGGTCCAGAATTATTCAGAGCCTCTATTGCTTCTTGAATTGTAGGATAATCCAAAGGTATCCAATACCCTTCATGATCAATATTTCCAATTGCTATATTAGAATATTCCGAACTAAATTCATCTGAAAACATTTTTACGCGATAATAATAAATAAGAGAAGGATCAAGATTGTTATCTAACCAAGTTGTAATGTTTACACCGATAGAGTCGATCACTTCAAATTCTCCACCATGATGTTTTCTTTCAATAATGAAACCTGCTTCTAAATGTGAATGTTCAAGCCAGTTAAGCCTAACATTATTATCTTCAATTGTTGCAATTAAATTCTCTGGTGGTAATATAGATATAAAAATTGATGTTTCATTATAACTTGATCTGGATTTTCCATTTAAAATACAAACTCGGTAATAAATTGTATCTTCAACTGTTTCAATATGATCTACACAATTCACAAAAGAACCATGTCCATTATTTGGGTTTGGTTCATAAATGAGATGATTTTCAACCCAAATATTAGTTCCTATTTTTCTATCTATATTATAAGCTATTTCTCCATATGAATTGTCAAGCCATCTAAGCATAATGCTATCTTGTTCTATATGCTCAACAGAAAATTCAGTTGGAAAAATATCATTTGATATCCATGCCACAGTATCGGAGACTCCTATTACCGTATCTTCCGATATTTCAGTTAAATAATACGAAAAAATCACAAACGATTGTGTGGGTATAGTATCAAGCATAGATGTAGCCTCAACATCAATTTCACAATAACTATTATCCCATTCAGATTCACCACCTTTTCTTGAGATTATATAAGTACTATTATCAAGATTATTATTCCCCCATAACAATTCAATTACATCGTTATCAATTAATTCAATCTGTAAGTTATAAAGATCATCTTCCTCTTGAATAATTTCAGTTGGATTATTTTCACAAGAGAGAAGTATTATGCTAATAGCAAGTATAAATATTTGAATTAGATTTTTCATATGAAATCCTATTTACTTCATAATTGATAGTGCTTCATTTAATACATGTGCAACATTATTCCTAAAACGTCATCTTCACACCAAAGATCAATTGCAGTTCTTCAGCAATGTAGTTGTTGTATTTTTGGTATTCCTGGTTGAGGAGATTCCTGGCTTCTGCCATCAGTGAGATGTTATTTCTCAATTTATAGAGTGCAGAAACATCCAGCAACATAGTGTCATCCAGATCTTGCTCATTTTCATCTACCCCATCTCTGAGAAACCGCAGATCAACTCCGAAACGGTATGAATTAGTTACATATTCAAGTTTTGTAGAAGCTGTCAACAGTGGTTCATAATAGAGCTGTTCATCAGATTTTTTGTATTCTACATTTTGGATCAAAGTAAGATCACCAAGTTTATAAGCTGCCTTCAATCCCATTGTGTGGATAAAGCAATCAATGTTTTCCTGCTCATAGAAACCGTTCGCATCATCACTATAGATTAAATGATCCTGTACCAAACTGGGGTTGTAGTAAAGTGATAGTGGTAGTAAATGATCACTTTCTAAAGTGATAAATGAGTTAAGTATTTTTTTAGTTTGCAGATCACCGGGAAAAATATTTTGAAGAAGATTTTCATTGAAACCATCAATTCTTGAGTTGGTGGAAATGGTTGGTTTATTTTCAAACTTGATCGCAAGATTCTTATAAAGACTGAGTTTTGTGTGGAAGTTTACCGAAGGATAAACTCCATCTTCATCATAAGCAAACCACAAACCTATATTATCAAAAATCTTCAAGCTGGAAATACCTGCATCCACGTAACCGGAAGCTTTCTGTTTAAGCAGGTTCACATTCACATCTGCAAACAAATTATTATATTTTACTCCGATTCTTGTGTTCAGATCAAAATCACTGGCTGAGTCTTGTAATTGAGTGAATTCATAATAGGCACTTTTCAGTTCAAGATCCCATGAGATTTTTGGAATTTGTGGAATTACAAATCCTTCCCTTGAATATGATAAGTATCCTCCTGAAATGTCAGTATCAGTAGAATCTGAAACAAATTCCTTATTTGAGTAGTTTAAGATGAAATTGTGTTGTTTGATCTGAGGTTGCCATTGCATGCTATAAGTTTTTTCTTTCCAATTTTCTGATCTTTCTCTATTCAAGAATTCAGCTGAAAATTTCCAAATATTTCCGTAAGAAATTACACCATTCACACCTGTAAAATTCTCTAATCCACCTTTAAATTGCAGAGCAGTAATTTCTTGGATTGGATATTGGGTAGGAGATTCAATTACCATAGGAGAATAATAAGCAGAGTATTCGAATTGCTCAGTTGAGGCAACGGCACAATATTCTGTAAGATCTCTTTCTGATCCTACAGTATCTTCCAGAGATTCGGTTTCACCTTGGATGACCACATTTCCCAGATCAAGTTGATCACCATCAGTTGCGATAAGAAGGCAGAACTGAATACTGAGGAGGATAATAATTAACTTTTTCATTTGTCCTCCTCCTGCAGCATTTGCTCAATTTTTTCTTTCATCTCCTGTGAAATATCATCTTTTATTACTTCATAAAGCTTAGAAGCTTCATCGTAATTATCCACTTTAATATAGGAAATACAAGCAAGTGCTTCTGCCCTGTTTCGGATCACCTTAAATTCAGGATAAAGATAGCGCATCCGCAATAATTCAGGAATGGCAGCTTCATCATCACCTTTTTTAATAAGGAGCAGTCCTTTTAGATATTGAGATCTTGCTTTTACGCTTTTGTGTTTACTCTTGCTTAATTCTGTAATTCTTGAATCAAGATCTTCAAGTCTATTCTGATTCATTTCCCATTCAATATCCAAAAGCTCTGCAATTTGCTGTTCTTCACCAGTGGCAAATTCCAGAAATTTATGATAATCATTTTCAAAGTATTCACCGTTTTGTTCCAACTCAAGTTCTAACAACTCTAACCAAATATCTTCCTTTCTGGTAAGCATGGATGCTTTTCTCAATTTTGTGATAGCACCGGCTTTATCATTGGTCTTAATGAGTAATTTTGCCCAATGCCGTAAAACATTAGGATCGTGTTTTTTAGCATAAAGCTGTTCATAAGTATCAATTGCACTCTGATGATCACCCATATTCTCATAACAAAGTGCTTTCATCAATTTGATCTCTAAAATGTTCTTATGATCGGGAGCAAGGATCTCAAGTTCTTTGCTGGTAGTTACTGCTTCCTGCCAATTCTCTTTTTTATAAAGGTAATAAATCTTTCTATCAAGCAACTCTACTCGAATCTGCATATCAGAGCAGTTTCGCAGAAGTTCATCAACCTTCTCCGTGAAATCAATCGTCTCGGATTGTTCGGAAGCCCAACGTAAACCATTTATTGAATTACTTAGAATCTTTGCTTCGATCCCAGGTTGAATAAGTAGTGTGTAATGTTTTACCGCATTCTCAAAATCTCCCAGATTATAGTATGAATCTGCAATTCCCAGAATTGCTGAATTGTAATCAACAGCAGATGGAAAGTTCTGAACGTATTGCCTGAAATATTCTATCGCACTTAGATAATTCTCTGCACTGAAAGCAGAAGTTGCTGCTTTGATGATGTATTTTTCCGGTGATGTTGCTGAACCGGAGAGTCTGCTGTATAATCTTGATGCTTCCTCAAACCTTTTTAATTGATATAAAGCCAGAGCTTTTCTGGAGAGAACTGCTTCCTCCTTAATAGAATTATCAGCATGATCAGCAGCAAAAGAAAATGCTTCCAACGCTTTGCTATAATTATGTTCTGCAAACTCAATATTCCCTTTTAGCAAAAATCTATCAAACAGGTACTTGGTTTCTGAGGGGATGTTTTCCAGAGCATCTTTAGCTTTTCTATATTTCTTCTGAATATATTGAATGTGCCCGATTCTTTGCCAGGTGAAACCCACATCACAATAACCACTCAGCGCATTTTGATAGTAATTTAATGCTTTTGAATATTCACCTTTATCAAAGTAGATTTCACCAATGTAGTAATTACTCATTCCCGTTTTATCAGAGCTAGAATATTGACTTATTACTTTATTGAAGTTTTGTTCTGAAGCTTCAAACTTTTTATTTTGAAAGTTGATCAATCCAACTTTAAAATCTGCTTCATCAGCGAATTCACCTTTAGAAAAAAGTGTAAGATAAAGCTCATATTCTTTGCTAGCTTCCTCTTTTCTATTTGTCAGGAAATTAGATTCTGCGATTAGATAATATATTTTTTCTTTGATGAAATTGTAAGCATCACTGCTAAGAGCATTTCCAGCTTTTCTTGCTTCATTAAAATAGTTTAAAGAGCTTTTGAAATCTTCATTTTTAAAACTATTGTATCCTAGTTGATAATAAGCAGCATAAACAAATTTATGATTTTTGTTTTCACTAATAAATTTTTGAAGTTTAGCAACATCATCATCAATTTTTGCCAGATAGAATATACTATTTGAACTGATATCCTCGTCAGCAGAATTAACCAGTTCATTCAAGATATTCCTGGCTTTTTTTTCGTTTTGCAATTCATAATAACATAAAGCAGAATAGTACGATGCCTTTTCTGAATTTATCTTTTTTAACCTGTCTAATGCTTCATT